>CAZILI010000291.1:0-5489 GCA_964539965.1 uncultured Burkholderiales bacterium
CGGAAGACTTGGAAGAGGAGCGCCGCTTGATGTACGTGGCGATCACGCGCGCCAAGCGCAGGCTGTATTTGAGCCGCGCCGGCAGCCGCATGCTGCACGGCCAGTTGCGCTACGGCGTGCGCTCGCGCTTCTTCGACGAGATCCCGGCCGAGCTGGTGCAATGGCTCGCACGCGCCGCCGCGCCGTCGTTCGAGCCGACGCCGCGCGCGAACTGGGGCGAGCCACGCAGCGGCATGTCGTGGCCGGCGCCGAGCCGGGTGCAATCGCCCGCTCGACCCGCCTCGACGCCAAGCAATTTTCCGTTTCGCATCGGCCAGAACGTGAGCCACGCCAAGTTCGGCGACGGCGTCGTGTTGAGTTGCGAAGGCGCCGGTGCGGATGCGCGCGTGTACGTGCGCTTCGCCGGCGGCAGCGCCAAATGGCTGGCGTTGCAGTACGCGAAGCTCACTCCGGCGTAGCGAGCCGGCTTGCTCAGAGCGGCCAAGCGGGCGGGTGGGCGCGGTGCGCCTCCAGCGCGATGCGAAAGTGTTCGGGGTCGTGCGGCTTGATGATTTCTCCTTTGCGCGGCAGATAGAAGTCGTACAGCCGCGACAACCAAAAGCGCAGCGCCCCCGCGCGCAGCAGATGCGGCCACGCCGCTTGCTCGGCGGCGCCGACGGGACGCACCGCAACGTAGGCGCGCAGCAGCGCGGCCACGCGCTCGAGAAGACCTGGCCCAGGAGCTCGGCTGCGGTCTCGGGATCGAACACCCCGGGGCCGGTCGCACACCAGTCGTTCGCCACCACCGCCAAGTCGAACAGCAGATCGTCCCCGCCGGCAAAGTAGAAGTCGATCACGCCGCCCACATGATCGCCTTCGAACAGCACGTTGTCGCGAAATAGATCGGCATGCACGACCGCGCTCGGCAACCCGCGTGGGCGCTCGCGCGCTTGGTGCTCGAGTTCACTGTGCAATAGCGTCGATTCGGCGGCACTCAAGAACGGCTTCACCTTTTGCGCGGCGATCGCCTGCCATGCCGCGCCGCGAGGGTTCGCCATCGCCGGTGGAAAGGTTCTCGCCGCCAGGTGCATGCTGGCGAGCATAGCGCCCACGCGTGCGCAGTGCGCCGCCTGCGGCGCCATGACCGACTTGCCTTTGAGCCGCGTGACCAAGCTCGCCGGCTTGCCGGCCAACGCCGAAACGTAGGCATTTTGCTGATCGGCGATGGGCCGCGGACAAGGGATGCCGTGGTTCGCCAAGTGCGCCATGAAATTTAGATAGAACGGCAGCTCGCCGGCACGCAACACTTCGAACAGGGTCAGCACGAATTCGCCGGCGCTGGTGGTCACGAAGTAGTTGGTGTTCTCGATCCCGGTGGGGATGCCCTGCAGCGCTTCCAAGTCGCCGACCGAATAGTTGGCGAGCCAGGCGCTCACCTGCTCTCGGTTGACCGGAGTGAAGACCGCCATGCGTGACGGCTACGTCAGCGGGCTTTCAGAAATTTCCGATGCGCCACATCGGTACGTTCAAGTCCGGCTCGACTCGGTCGCTCGTCGGAGGCCGGTCGGTGCCACGATAGTTGATGTAGTAGGGCACGCCGTGCTTCGGTGTCACCTTGGACATCACCAACTTGCCGCGCACGCGATACTCTTCGATCTTGGTATCGCCGCGCTGTATCACGGTGACATTGGCGTCGGCGGGGGGCACGACCGGCTCCGCCGCGGCGGACGGCGGCTCCTCTTCGCGGATAACTTCCGGCGGCGGCGGGACCGCGGGCGCGCCGGCCTTGCGCGGGCTCGACTCGGCAGACGTCGCGGCTCGCGGCGGCTCGTGCTCGACTTTGATTTCGGACACCGGAGATGGGGCGGATTGCGGCTTGCTCTTGGCCGCCCCGCGCGCCGGCTCTTCTTCCAACTTAACCTCCGCCGGCTTGTGCTTAGGCGTAGATTCCTCGACGGTGAGATCGCTCACCGGCGCACGCACCCGCTCGCCGGCGGCGTCCATGGCGGCCACGACGAGAAGCAGTGCGCTGACGGCGAGCGCTTGAGTGCGTACGAATTCGAGCAGTGGCATCGCGCTTGACTCCTCTGCATCCGGTTTCCGGCGACACGGTGCGAATAGTGTAGCCTATCCGCACCTGCATCCCGATGACCGCCCGGTGAAACCCGACCCGCAAAGATCTGGCGCGACGCTCAAGCTGCGCCGTGTCGCCATCGACACCTACCACGAGAACGTGGCCTATTTGCATCGCGACTGCGCCGTGTACCGCGCCGAGGGCTTCCAGGCGATGGCGAAGGTCGAGATCAGCGCGCGCGACCGGCGCATCCTGGCGGTGCTCAACGTGGTCGACGACGCCACGATTGTCACCCCCACTGAACTCGGCCTAGCGCAGCAGGCGTTTTCTCAATTGGGTGTGGCCGCGGGCAGGCGGGCCAGGATCGCGCCGGCGCCGCCGCCCGCCTCGATGGATGCGGTGCGGCGCAAGATCGCCGGCGAGCGCCTGTCGCAAGAGGATTTCGATCACGTCATCGCCGACATCGGCGCCAATCGATACGCCAAGACCGAAATCGCCGCCTTTCTGGTCGCCTCGGATCAAACCGACCTGGATCGCGACGAAGTGTTGTCTTTGACCCGCGCCATGCTGGCGACCGGCGATCGGCTAACTTGGGGCGAGCCCTTGGTCGCCGACAAGCATGCCATCGGCGGCATTCCGGGCAATCGCACCTCGATGCTGGTGGTGCCGATCGTGGCCGCGCACGGCATGCTGATCCCCAAGACCTCGAGCCGCGCCATCACCTCACCCGCCGGCACCGCCGACACGATGGAAGCGTTGGCGCGCGTCGACCTACCGGTGCAGGCGCTACGGCGCATCGTGCGCAAACAGCGCGGCTGTCTGGCGTGGGGCGGCACGGCGCGGCTCTCCCCGGTCGACGACATCTTGATATCGGTGGAACGCCCGCTCGGGGTGGACTCTCAAGGCCAAATGGTGGCCTCGATCTTGTCGAAAAAACTCGCCGCCGGCGCCACGCACCTGCTCATCGACATTCCGGTCGGGCCGACCGCCAAGGTGCGGCGCATGGGCGAGGCGCAACAACTGCGCAAACTGTTCGAGTTCGTCGGCGATCAACTCGGCTTGCATCTGGAGGTCATCATCACCGACGGCCGGCAGCCGATCGGGCGCGGCATCGGCCCGCTGCTGGAAGCGCGCGACGTCATGCAAGTGCTGCAGAACGATCCACGGGCCCCCGCCGACTTGCGGCAGAAGGCATTGCGGCTCGCCGGTCGCGTGCTCGAGTTCGACCCGGACGTGCGCGGCGGGCACGGCTTCGCGATCGCGCGCGACATTTTGGACTCGGGCCGCGCGCTCGCCAAGATGCAAGCCATCATCGACGCGCAAGGCCGGCAGACCTTGGAACTCACGCTCGGCCGGCTCAAGTTCGAAGTGCGGGCGGGCGCGCGCGGCATCGTGACGGAAATCGACAACTTCCACCTGGCCCGGCTCGCCCGCCTGGCGGGTGCACCGATCTACAAGGGCGCCGGCGTGGAGTTGTTCAAGAAGCTGGGCGAGAAGGTAGGGCGCGGCGAGCCGCTGTACCGCGTGTACGCGCAGTTTCAGGCCGACTACCACTTCGCGCGTGAATTCGCCCAGCGCTCGAGCGGCTACGCGATCGGCAGCCGCGAGCAAGTCTCGCGCGCCTTCGTCGAAGCGTAATCGCGCCGGCGTTGCCCGCCGCCGCGACCTGCTTCTACGCTACCATTCGCGGCTATGGCGAATCCCGAAGACAAGAACCGCAACGTGCTGCTGCTGGTGGACGGCTCTTCTTATCTCTATCGGGCCTTTCACGCATTGCCCGACTTGCGCAACAAGCACGGCGAGCCGACCGGGGCGATTTACGGCGTGCTCAACATGCTGCGCCGCTTGCACGCGGACTACCCTTCCGCCTACAGCGCCTGCGTGTTCGACGCCAAGGGCAAGACGTTTCGCGACGATTGGTATCCGCAATACAAAGCCAACCGCGCTCCCATGCCGGACGATCTCGGCGCGCAGATCGCCCCGCTGCACGCCGCCATCGAGGCGCTCGGCTGGCCGCTCATCGTCATCGAAGGGGTGGAAGCCGACGACGTGATCGCGACCTTGGCGCCGGCGGCGAGCGCGCGCGGCTTGCGCACGGTGATCTCGACCGGCGACACGGACTTGGCGCAACTGGTCGACGCGCAGGTGAGCTTGGTCAATACCATGAGCAACGAAACGCTCGACGAAGCCGGCGTGAAGGAGAAGTTCGGCGTGCCGCCTTCGCGCATTCTCGATTACCTCACCTTGATCGGCGACAGCGTAGACAACGTGCCTGGGGTCGAAAAAGTCGGCCCCAAGACGGCGGTCAAGTGGCTCGGCCAATACGACACGTTGGACAACGTCCTCGCGCACGCGCAGGAAATCGGCGGTGTGGTGGGGGAGAATCTGCGCAAAGTGCTGGACTGGCTGCCGCAAGCGCGCAAGCTCTTGACCGTCAAGTGCGACGTGCCCTTGCCCATGCGCCTGGAAGACTTGGCACCGCGACCGGCCGACAAAGCCAAACTCGGGCAACTGTTCGACCGCTTCGAGTTCCGCTCCTGGCGCAAGGAGTTGGATCAATTGCCCGAGCCGGCGCGCGCGGCGCCGAGCGCGAGCGAGGCGCCGCAAGCCGCGCCCGATCCCGCGCCCGCGCGCCAGTACGAGACCATCCTCGAGGCCGAGCAGCTCGAGCGCTGGCTCGCCGAGATCGCGCGCGCCGAGATCGTCTGCATCGACACCGAGACCACCAGCCTCGATCCGCTCAATGCGCAACTGGTCGGCATCTCAATCGCGGTCGAGCCACATCGCGCCGCCTATCTGCCGCTCGGGCATCACTACACCGGCGTGCCTCGACAGCTCGACTTCGATACCACTTTGGCGCGGCTCAAACCCTACCTCGAAGACCCGAGTAAGAAGAAGCTCGGCCAGCATGCCAAGTACGACAAGCACGTTTTCGCCAACCTCGGCATCGCGCTCAACGGCATCGAACACGACACCTTGCTGCAATCCTACGTGCTGGAAAGCCACAAGCCGCACGACATGGACAGCCTGGCCGAGCGCTTCTTGCACGTGAAGACCATCAAGTATGAAGACGTGGCCGGCAAGGGGGCGAATCAAATCGGCTTCGAACAGGTCTCGCTCGAGCGCGCGACCGAGTATTCCGGCGAAGACGCCGACGTCACCCTGCAGCTGCACCGAGTCCAGTTCCCGAGGATCGCGCAAGACGCGAAGCTACATCACATCTATCGCGACATCGAGATGCCGGTGATGCAGGTGCTGTTCACCATGGAGCGCAACGGCGTGCTGCTCGACAGCGCTCTGCTGGAGGAGCAGAGCAAGACGCTCGGCAAGCAAATGCTCGCGGCCGAGCAGAAGGCGCACGAGATGGCGGGACAGCCGTTCAACGTGAACTCGCCCAAGCAGATTCAAGAGATCTTGTGCGGCCAGTTGAAGCTGC
>CAZILI010000292.1:0-5471 GCA_964539965.1 uncultured Burkholderiales bacterium
GGGAATCGAACCCACGCTCTCAGCTTGGGAAGCTGATGTTCTACCATTGAACTACACCCGCGAGCGCATGTCATTGTATTGGGAGCGCAATCGGCTTGGCAACCGCGGCCAAGTCGGCACGCTTGCCCGAGGACGCTCGCGGCAAGATAGCACGGCTCCGCTTGCCAAGCGCGTTGTCCTGCGGGCAGAATAAGCGGCACAGAACCAACAACAAGCCTCGCACAAAGAGGAGAAGAACAACAATGAAACGCGCTGCGCAGTGGTCTTCCATTCGGCTGGTCTCCCTTCTAGGTATCCTTTTGCTTCTCGCCTCCTGCGGCGGTGGTGGGGGTGGCGGGGGCTCGGTCGCCTCTGGCTCGAGCAATTCCCTGTCGGGCAGTGTGCAAACGCCTGGCGGCCAAGTCGCACTCAACCGCACGCAAAGAATGCTCGCGGCCGTGCAACGCTGGTTGATCCCGGCCGCCATTGCAGACGTTACCGGGCTCGCCAACGTCCCCGACGCGACGCGAGTCGAGTTGATTCAAGTCGATTCGCTGGGCAATCCGGTGTCGGTACTCGCGACGACCTCTACCAGCGGCGGGCGCTACTCTTTCGACTTAGGCAAGCTTGGCGTCAATCACTCCAGCACGCTGATGGTACGCCTCGAGCAGGGCACGGGCGTGCAGATGCGCGCCTTCGCGACCAGTTCGAGCGTCAACATCGAACCTAACTCGGAGGCCGTCGTCGAGTTGGTGTTGGAACAAATCGCGAGCACGCCGGGCAGTTCGCTCACGTCCTTCAGCAACAAGGAAATCGAAGACGCTGCAGCGGCCGTCGACATGTTGACGGCGCGTGACGGCTTGGGCGCAAGTGCGACGGTCAGCGCGACGGTCGCGGCAATCAAACTGTCCGCGACCGGACACGCAAGCCTTGCGACTTTTCTGTCTCACGCGGCGGGCGCCGGTGAGGCCGACGCGCCGGGCGACGTCGTGAACTACTTTCCGCTTGCGGTCGGCAACAGTTGGAGTTACCTCGCCACCCCCGGCGGGGCGTTCACGGTCAAGGAAGAAGTGACGGGGAGAAAGACCGTCAACGGCGTCGAGGCGTTCGTGATCTCCACCACGGACCCGAGGACGTTTACGTCGAGCCCGCCGGAAGAGTATCTCGCGAAGAGTTCCGCCGGAGTCGTCTTCCATGGCGACAACGATGCGCAAAATCTGACGCTAAACCAACAGACCGCGCCGTATCTGCTGTTCAAGCTGCCGGCCAAGACCGGCGAGACCGTCACGACGCTCGACAAGTCGCAGGTCGAGCTGGGTCAAGATCTCGATGGTGACGGAGTCGGTGAGCGCTTTAGCTCGGTGAAAGTCACGCAAACGGCGCTCGGCTACGAGACGGTCACTGTGCCCGCCGGCACGTTCAAGTGCGTGAAGCTGCGCCAAGATGCGCGCCTCACCTTGGTAGGTTCGGCGAGCAAGGTCACGGTCGACTCCGATGCTGCTTTCACTGTCTGGCTGGCGCCCAACATCGGCCCGGTCAAGCAACATCAACTCGTCAAAGTGACGACGAGCAACGGGGCCCCGCCACCGATTTCGGAGGACACGCTCGAACTCAAAGAAGCGAGTATCGACGGCTTCCTCGTGCCGCAGGATTTCAGACTTAGAACGATCGCCCTGCCGCACAACGACATGGTGTATGACGGCGCACGCGACCGCATCTATGCATCCTCGCCGAGCGCGGCCGGCGCCCACGGCAACAGCATCGCGGTGATCGACCCGCAATCTGCGACAATCGAGAAGTTTATACCGATCGGCTCCGAACCCACCAAGCTCGCCCTGTCGGACGATCAGCAATACCTGTACGTCGGGTTGAACGGCAGCGGCCAGGTACGGCGGCTCAAGCTTGCCGACACCAGCATCGATCTGACCTTCTCGCTCGACAACGACGCGTTTCAGGGGCAGCGCTACGCCACCGACATTCGCGTGCTCTCGGGCAGCCCGCAATCCGTGATCGTCGCATGGGGCTACCAATTCGCGGCCAGTCCCAGCGGCTATTCGGTGTACGACAACGCCGTCAAGCGCACCAAGGAAATCAATGTTTCAGCGACACCGCCTCTATCCGTGGGCAGATTGGCCTCGGGCAGCGCGTCTAACCCGCCGTACGCCCAAATCGGCAGCTACCTCTTGCCCGGCCAGGGCACCTTCGCCGTCTTCGGCATCGCCGCGCTTGGCCTCGACGCCTCGGGACTCACTGTCCCCGCGACCTCTCCGCTCGATACGGGGGGCTTCGGCATCGGCTTTACGGTGTTGAACGGCCGAATCTACACTGGCGATGGCAAGGTGTGGGACATCGCCCAACGGCAGCAGCTCGGCATCTTCTCGAATACGCAGGGCTGCATCCCGGACGGAGTTCGCGCGCGCAGCTACTGCATGCAATCCGGTGCATTTGGGACCATTGCGGCTTACGACCACGCGAACTTCACCCCGTTGGCGACGGCGACCATTCCACAAGGCACCGCCCAATCTGTCGCGGGGCTGTTGCGCTGGGGAGATCGCGGGCTGGCAGCGAGCGCAACACGCGGTTTCTTCCCAGCTGAACAAGTGATCCTGCTGATCACTTCGTCTGCCCTGATGCCCTGAACGCCCGAGACGACGCCAGCCGTCGAACTCGATCCCGCCGATGTTAGAATGAGCGGATTATCGAGTGGGTTTCGCTGTCTTCGTGGTTTCGCTATCGATTAACGGCGTCGCGCGCCAGTTCCAGCAGGGTTTGAGCATCGCGGAGATGCTGGTCGAGCTGTCGCTCGCGGGCAAGAAACTCGCGGTCGAGAGAAACGGCGAGATTGTGCCGCGCAGCCGCTTCGACACGGAAAGGTTGCACGACGGCGACCGGTTCGAGATCGTCGTCGCAGTGGGAGGCGGGTAGCGCAAATGGATCCTTTCGTCATCGCCGGCAAGACATACGCCTCGCGCCTATTGATCGGCACCGGCAAGTACAAAGACTTCTCCGAGACACGCGCCGCGATCGAGGCGAGCGGCGCCGAGATCGTGACCGTGGCGATCCGTCGGACCAACATCGGGCAAAGCGCCGGCGAGCCCTCGCTGCTCGAATTCATCTCCCCCAAGCGCTTTACCATCTTGCCCAATACGGCGGGTTGCTACACGGCGGACGACGCCGTGCGCACCTTGCGCTTGGCGCGCGAGCTGCTCGACGGGCACCGCTTAGTGAAGCTCGAAGTGTTGGGCGATCCGGCCACCTTGTACCCGAACATGACCGAGACGCTCAAAGCGGCCGAAACGCTGGTGAAGGAAGACTTTCACGTCATGGTGTATTGCAGCGACGATCCCATTCTCGCCAAGCGTCTGGAGGAAATCGGCTGTGTGGCGGTGATGCCGCTCGCCTCCCTGATCGGTTCCGGCATGGGCATCCTCAATCCTTGGAATCTCGGCATCATTATCGAGGGTGCGAAAGTGCCTATCATCGTCGATGCGGGAGTCGGCACGGCCTCGGATGCCGCGATCGCCATGGAACTTGGCTGCGACGGCGTGCTCATGAATACCGCGGTCGCGCAAGCCAAGCACCCCGTGTTGATGGCGAGCGCGATGAAGAAGGCGGTCGAAGCCGGCCGCGAAGCCTATCTCGCCGGCCGCATGCCCAAGAAGCTGTATTCCGCCTCGCCCAGCTCGCCGAGCGGCGGAATGATCGCGCCCGCCGCCAGCAAAGCCGCGTAGTCGCTCGTTCCCCTTTTTTCCGTGCGATTGCAAGACCGCGCGGCGTGCATAACGCCCGATCCGAATCCAGTGCGCAGGGTGCGCAGCTACGTGCTGCGCCAGGGACGGCTGTCGCCCGCCCAGCAGCGGGCGCGCGAATCGCTGCTGCCGGTGTTCGGCATCGCCTTCGCCCCCGCCCCGCTCGACTTGGACGCCGTGTTCGGTCGCAACGCACCCAAGACCCTGGAGATCGGATTCGGCATGGGCGAGACCACGGCAAGCATCGCGGCCTCGCATCCCGAGCGCGACTACTTGGGCATCGAGGTTCATACGCCGGGGGTGGGGAGCCTGCTGAAACTCATCGCAGCCGCGGCGCTGCGCAACGTGCGCGTAGTCGAGCACGACGCGGTCGAGGTGGTGACGTACATGATCGCGCCGCGCTCGCTCGATGCGGTGCACATCTTCTTCCCCGATCCGTGGCCGAAGAAGCGCCACCACAAGCGGCGCCTGATTCAAAGCGCCTTCGTCGCGCTACTGGCCGAGCGGCTCAAGCCGGGCGGACTCATGCATCTTGCGACCGACTGGGAAGATTACGCCAACGCGATGCTCGAGACGCTGTCGGGCGAGCCGTCCTTGATCAATACCGCGCACGGCTTCGCGCCGCGCCCCGCGTCGCGCCCGCTCACCAAGTTCGAGCAGCGCGGCGTGCGCCTGGGCCACAAGGTGTGGGACCTGCTGTTCGAGAAGCGCGTCTGATCATACCCCCTCTAGTAGAATACCGAAAACGCTGATCAGAAGGGGGCCTTATCTATATACTCCCCGGCAGTATCAGAGGAATAGCTGCAGCAAGTCGTTGAGGAAGCGTTGTCCGCGCGCGCTGGGCGCAATGCGCAGGTAATCGCGCGTGATGAGGCCGCGCTCCTCGGCGCGATCCAAGCGGGTGCGCAGCGCCGCCAGCGGCAGCCCGGTGCGCGCTTGCAACAGCGGCGCGGGAAAGCCTTCGCACAAGCGCAGCGCATTCATCATGAACTCGAAGCCCAGCTCACCGCGCGCCACCTCGTGCGAGTCCTGCACGGCTTGCCCACCCCGCGCTCTCTGTAGATAGGTGGCGGGATGTTTGTGGCGCATCTCTCGCACGATCTTGTCGGCGAAGCTCAGCTTGCTGTGCGCGCCGGCGCCGATGCCGAGATAGTCGCCGAACAGCCAGTAGTTGAGATTGTGCCGGCAGCGTCGGCCGGCACGCGCGAAGGCGGACGTCTCATAGTGCTGGTAGAGCGCGTCGGCGAGCCGCGCCTCGATCTCCTCCTGCATCGCCGCGGCCGTGTCGTCGTCGGGCAAGGGCGGCGGCGAGCGATGAAACAACGTATTCGGCTCCAGGGTCAAGTGATAGGCCGAGAGGTGCGGCGCGCCGAGCGCGACGGCGGCGTCGATATCGTTGAGGGCTTGCGCAAGCGTTTGCCGCGGCAGCGCATACATGAGATCGAGATTCACGTTGTCGAACTGGGCAAGCGCGGCCTCGACGGCTGCGCGTGCCTGCCGCGCATCATGGATGCGCCCGAGCGCGCGCAAGTGCTCGTCATTAAAACTCTGAATGCCGAGCGACAGCCGATTGACGCCGACTGCGCGATAGGCGGCGAATCGCTCCGCCTCGACGGTGCCCGGATTGGCCTCCAGCGTAATCTCGGCGTCGGGCACAAGCGCGACGCGGGCGCGCAGCCCGCTCAGCAAATCGTCCAGCGCCTGCGCCGAGAACAGGCTCGGCGTGCCGCCGCCGAAGAAGAT
>CAZILI010000293.1:0-5465 GCA_964539965.1 uncultured Burkholderiales bacterium
TGGTTCGCTTGCGGGGGCCTTGGAGCAATGATGGAGGCAGATAAGTTCGTCGGCGCCTGGCGGCTCCTCTCCGCCGAGTACCGCACCGAGGACGGCGCGCTTGCCGAATCGCCCTATGGACCTGAGCCTCAGGGCATACTCATGTACGACGCGCAAGGCAGCATGTCCGCGCAACTGGCGCACAAAGACCGCAAGCCCTTCGCCGTGGCCGATCGTCTGGCCGGCACGCCCGAAGAGGCCAAAGCCGCGTTCGAAACCTACCAAGCGTATTACGGGCGCTATCGGGTGGACGAGCGCGAGCACGTCGTCATTCACACCGTCGTGGGGGCGCTGCTGCCCAATTGGGTCGGCAGCGAACAGCGGCGGGAGTACAAGTTCCAGGACGGCAAGCTCATCCTGCGCACCCCACCTATCGCCATGGGCGGCAAGCGTCTCACGGGCGTATTGGTGTGGGAAAAGATCAAGCTGCAGAAGGAATAGAGGCCCCGATGGCATTGGAATTCAAGGGCGTATTTCCGGCGCCGCCCACGCCGATCGGCGAGGACGGACGGGTGAGCGAGGCGGCGTTGCGCGCCATCCTCGAAGACAACATCGCTCACGGCGCCAACGGCTTTTGGATGGCGGGCACCACGGGCGAAGGGCCGATTCTCACCGAGGCACAGCGCGATGCGGTCGCTCAAATTTCGGCCGAAGTCTGTCGCGGCCGCGCGCTCGTCATCATGCATGTCGGCGCGATGAGCACCGCCAGCGCGGTGAAGGCGGCGAAAGCCGCGCGCGCTGCCGGTTGCGCCGCGGTGTGCTGTTTGCCGCCGCTGTTCTTTCCGAGCAGCGAGCGCTCTCGCATCGAGCACTACCGCGCGGTGGCCGATGCGGCCGGCGACCTCCCCTTCTACGTGTACAACCTGCCGCAGTTGACGCAGGTGGAGATCGTGCCTGCGCTCATGGAGAAGTTTCGCCGCGAGATCCCCACGCTCGCGGGGTTGAAGCACTCCGCCCACGATTTTTCCCACATCAAGGTATTCGCCGACATGGGGTTGAAGTGCTTCTCGGGCAACGGTGCGTTTCCCCTGCCGGCGCTCACCATGGGCGCGGTCGGCACGATAGACGCGCCGCTCGCCCTCGCCCCGTGGCACTACGCCGCGCTGTTCCGCGCTTGGGAGGAGGGCGATCTGCCGCGCGCCAAGGCGCTGCAAGACGCCATCCGCCCGTACATCGACCTGGTGTGGACGGGCATGGCCATGGCAGACGCGTGCAAGGTGGTGCTGTCGGCTCGGCTCGGGCTCGACTGCGGAAGGGCCGTCCCGCCGGTGAATCGCTTGAGCGAAGCCGAACGCGAGGCGGTGTTACGCTCTGCCCAGGCGCTCGGGCTTACGCGGCGGCGCGACTGAGCTCCGCTGCGCGCGCGAGCAGGGCGTACCTGCACACGAGCCCGGCGCCTACGCTCTCCGCGAGGTGCCCGCTTTCGATATCGCGCAAAAAAGCTTCGAGCACGATGGCGAAGTGCTGCTCGTGTGTGGTGCGCAAAGCCGCGGGGATCAACACGCGGAAAGCCGAGCCATCGGGCTGCGCCGCCAGTCCTGGAAATTCGCCCTGCAAGGATTCGATCGTTCGCGCCAGCACCTTCGCATAGGCTTGCCCGCCGCGCAGCGGATGCACTTCGAGCGCGGTCAGGTAGCCGGTGGCGGGTCCTTGGTCGACGATCAGATCGGCTTCGCTACCGCGCAGCACCGCGCGGTGCAAGTCGCCGCCGCCTTGCGGTTCGATCAGATCCCACAACGCTTCGATGCGAACCGGCACGCCGCACAAGCGGTAGCCCAGCAGCGCGTTGCAACGGTAATGCAGGCTGCCTTCCCGCACGTGGGCACTCAACGCGGGCGGAAAGTCGTCGAGCTTGGTGACTTGGCGGAATACCGCGAGCGGCACTTCGGTCGGCCATTGCCGCGCCGACAACGCGCTCACATCGCGCGCGAAACTCCATGGCCGATCGTCGCCGACCAGCCACTGCGCAAGATCGACCAAGTGGGTCGTCACGTCGGTGATGCCCTCGCCTTGAACGGCGATATCGAAATACCACGGCGGGCGTACCAGCGGGGCGCCGTTCACGAGCTTGAGCAAGTGATGCACGCTCTTGATGTCGATCGCCGACGCGTTGCCGTCGCAGCGAAACTCACCGAACACTTCCTTGTTCGAGGCGAGCGCACGCTGTAGGCGATTGGCGATCTCCTGGCGCTCGGTCATGATGTCGCGCGCGAGCGGCGGCGTAGCGACAATGTCGCGCAAGGCGCCTAGCTGCGCGGGTTCGATCAGCCAAGGCTTGTCGCCGAGGACGGAAAGACCCGCCGCATGCAGGCGGCCGATGGTGTCAAGCTTGGTGTGGTTTTTCCCGGCGACGATCGCCACTTCGCCGCGCCGTTCGGCCAGCAGTTTTTCCAGATAGTCGGCTCCCCGGTAAACGTGCAGATTCCAGCGCGTGGGATTCACCGCACGCCGGTTGAAGCTCTCGACGATGGCGAGAAAGCGATCCAAATCGGGACCCGCCTCCGAGTACACCCACACCTCATCGCTGAGCTTGGGGTGACGCTCGCGCAGGCTCAAGGCGGCGTGGAAGTGACCGGGGTTGACGACGATCAGGTTGTGCATACCGTCTCGTATTGGCAGGGGTATCAGGCCGAAGACCGCATCCAGATGCGGCCTATACGGATGTACTAGCCGGGGTAGATCGCGTATTCCTCAGGCGCGGTACTTTTCGATCAGCCGGGTGTCGGGCTCGGCGCCCAGACCCGGCCCTTGCGGTACCGCGTACATGCCTGCTACGGGATGTATCGCATCGCCGAACGGGGAGGCCTCTAAGTCGACGTACAGGCGCTCCACGGTGGTTTCGTGCGGATAGGCCGCGATGAGATGCAAGGTCGCCAGAAAGCCGGGGCCGAAGTATGGCGAGTGCGGCGCCACCGCCACGTTGTGCGCCTCGGCGAGTTGGATCACTTTGCGCATTTCGGTCACGCCGCCGATCTTGGTGACGCTCGGCTGGGCGTAGCTCACCGCGCCGGCCGTGAACATGTGCTTGAAGTCGAGCACGCTGGCCGCGTTCTCTCCCGCCGCCGTGGCGATGCCGCTTTGCGAGCGGATCGCTGCCAGCGCTTCGAAATTCTCCGGCGGCCACACCGGCTCTTCCAGCCAGCGCAGACGGTACGGCCGCAGCCGCATGGCGATGTCCAACGCCTGGCGCGGCATGTGCGGGCAATTCATGTCGACCATCAGTTCGAAATTTTCACCGCCTCCCTCGCGCGCGGCCTTGACCTGTGGGACGTCGATCTCGTGCAGCTTCACGTAGCGGTAGCCCTCGTCGAGTGTTTTCTGCGTGATCTTCGCGATCAGCGCGGGCTCCCGATAGGGCATGAGGCTCGCGTAGGCGGGAAGTTCGCTGCGCGCGGCCCCGCCCAGCAAGCGGTGCAGCGGCACATTTGCCGCCTTGCCGGCGATGTCCCACAGCGCGATATCGATGCCGCCCAACGCGTAGTTCACCGGGCCGTTGCGGCCGAAGATATGCAGCTTCTGCTGCATCTCGAACATGAGCGCGCTCATTTGCGTCGCGTCGCGGCCGACGTACAGCGGCCCTACGACTTGATCGAGGGTAGCCTTGGTCGCCGGGATGATGTTGTAGCCGAACGCTTCGCCCCAGCCGACGACGCCGGCGTCGGTTGCGACCTTGACCAGCAGCATGTCCGCGGTGGTCCAGGCGCGCCCGCCGAAGCCCGACTGCGGTCCCCCGGTGGTGAACGGAATCTTGAGCACGATGGTTTCGATCGAGGTGATTTTCATGGCGCAGCCTATCCTTTCGCGTGCCGCAGTTGGCGCAGATAGAGGTTAACGGAGAGCATGGCGCCGATCCAACCGAGGACCGCGATGCCGGCGAGAAACAGGGCGGTGAGGCGCCATGAGGGCAGCGCGAGCCTGAAGTCGCTCGCATACAGACGGGCGAGCTCGCCCAAACTCGCGTTCAATTGATGAAAGCCGATCGCCACTAAGCCGAGCGCAAGCGCCCCGGCGAGAAGCGCTTCCAGCGCGCCGAAGTACAAAAAAGGCCGCCGGATGAAGCTGTCGGTGGCGCCGATCAGTTGACTCAATTCGATTTCCTCGCGCTGATTCAAGATCTGTAGCCGAATGGTATTGGCGACGACCGCCACCAACGCGGCCGCCAGCGCGATCGCGAGCAAGAGCACGGCGCGCTTGCCGAAGCCGACCAGCGCTTGCAGTTTCTTTGCCCAGTCCGAGTCGAGCTGCACCGATTCGACCCGTGGCCAAGCCGCCACTTCGCCGCGCAGTTGCTCCAGCGCCGACGCGCTCGCGTCCTTGCCGCGCACGATGAAGGCGTCCGGCAGCGGATTCGCTTCCAGGCTCTGGATTACATCACCGATGGCGCTCGACTTCATCTGATCGAGCGCTGCCTCCTTGGAAACGAACTGCGCGCTCACAACACCCGGGTGCGCGCCGAGCTTTGCCTGAATCGCCTGCGCATCAGCCGCCGAGGCTTGCGGGGTCATGAACACGGTCAGTTGCGGCTCGGGGTTGGCG
Source organism: uncultured Burkholderiales bacterium (assembly GCA_964539965.1). Classification (GTDB taxonomy): domain Bacteria; phylum Pseudomonadota; class Gammaproteobacteria; order Burkholderiales; family JALYOK01; genus CAZILI01. Next base: position 4,576 of record CAZILI010000293.1, read on the forward strand.
CGGCCCGCGAGCGCGTCAAGGTCGGTGAGCGCCAGAAAGCCCGCCGCCGGCAAGCTGGCGGCAAGCCCGATCACCAGCGTGCTCAGCAGCGTCGCGAGCGGATGGCGCAGCAAGCGGCGCAGCGCCAATTGCAGCGCGTGCAGATGTTGATTCAACCAAATGCTCACACCAGCTTCCCGTGCGCCAAGCGCAAAGTGCGCGCCTTGAACCGCTCAACCTGCGCCAAATCGTGCGTGGACACGACCACCGTGGTGCCGACTTGATTGAAGGCGTAGAACAAGTCGAGGATCTCGCCCGCCGAGTCCGGATCGAGATTGCCGGTGGGCTCGTCGGCGATCAACATGGCTGGGCGATTGACGATGGCGCGGGCGATGCACAAGCGCTGCTGCTCACCGCCGGAAAGCGCGATCGGAAACGCGCGCTCGCGCTCCAGCAACCCGACCTTGTCGAGCGCGGCGCGCACGCGGCGTACCATGTCGCTCGGCTTGTAACCCGAAACGAACAGCGGCAACACGACGTTCTCGAACACGGTGCGATCGAACAGCAGCTTGTAGTCTTGAAAGATAAGGCCGATATTGCGCCTCAACACGGCGAGCGCTGCCGGCTTGAGCTTGCCCACGCTTTGATTGTTCACCAGCACGCTGCCGGAGGTCGGTCGCTCGATACCGGGTATCATCCGCAGCAAGGTGCTCTTACCGGCGCCGGAATGCCCCGTGATGAACACCATCTCGCCCACGGCGATGTCGAAGCTCGCGCCACTCAACGCTTCGAAACCGCTCGCGTAGCGCTTGCTGACGTTGGAGAATCGGATCATCGCCATCGCCATCGCCGCTTAAGCGGGGCGGTGTGAGGCACCAGGCGCCTACTCGACCAATGCATCGACGAAGTCG
>CAZILI010000294.1:0-2706 GCA_964539965.1 uncultured Burkholderiales bacterium
CCGACGATCGCGCAGATAATCGCAGCGGGCGTCGACTTGGGACTCGAACTCACCGAAAAAGATGCCGTCGAGTATATCGACTGCATGGCCCCTCTCATTGAAGGCTATCGCATCGTCGACTCCATGCCGGACAACCTTCCGCCGGTCAAGTATCCGCGCGGTCCAGGCTACTTCCCTGACGAGGCGGAGAACAAGCACAACGCGTGGTATTACAAGACTTCGATTAAGGGCGCGGCCGACGGCAAGCTTGCGGGGAAAAAAGTCGCCATCAAGGACAACGTCTGCGTCGCCGGCATCCCCATGATGAACGGCTCGTCGATACTCGAGGGGTACACGCCGGACATAGACGCAACCATCGTAACTCGCATTCTTGACGCCGGCGGGGAAATCGTCGGCAAAGTGCACTGCGAGTACTACTGTTTCTCCGGCGGCAGCCACACGGTGGCGACCGGCAGGCCCGTTCAGAATCCTTGGAAGCCCGGTTACAGCACGGGCGGCTCGTCGTCCGGTTCGGCGGCCGTGATCTCGGCGGGCGAGGTAGAAATGGCGATCGGCTGCGACCAAGCGGGCTCGATCCGGATCCCTGCCTCGTATTCCGGCATTTGCGGCATGAAGCCCAGCTATGGATTGGTCCCTTACACCGGCATCATGGCGATCGAAGCCGCCATCGATCACGCCGGGCCGATGACTCGGACCGTGGCCGATAACGCGTTGCTGCTGGAAGTCCTGGCTGGCGAAGACGGGCTCGACCCGCGGCAAAGCGCGCCCAAAGTCGCCGCCTACACGAAAGCGCTCACCGGCGAAGTCAAAGGCATGCGTATCGGCGTACTAAAGGAGGGTTTCGGCCACGCCAATTCCGAGCCCGACGTCGACGCCAAAGTACGCAAGGGCGCCGAACTCTTCCGAAGCCTCGGTGCAATCATAGAAGAGGTCTCCATCCCGCTGCACAAGCTCAGCGTGGCCATCTGGACACCAATCGGGGTCGAAGGCACCGCCCAATACATGATGCACGGCAACGGTTTCGGCACGGGGTGGCGCGGTTTGTACGTCAACAGCCTCGCCAGCGCGCATTCGCAGTGGCGCTATCGCGCCCACGAGATGTCCGAGTCGCTGAAATACGTAATTCTCTGCGGTCAGCACTTCATGCGCTGCTACCAAGGCCGCGCCTACGGCAAAGCGCAGAATTTGGCGCGCAAACTCACTGCCGCCTACGACTCTGTGCTGGCCAACTACGACCTGCTGCTGATGCCCACCCTGCCGCTGAAGGCGACTCCCATTCCGCCGCCCGACGCGCCCCGCAAGCTGATCGTACAGCGCGCGCACGAAATGTTCCCCAACACTGCGGCCTTTGATATCACGCCGCATCCGGCGATGACTATCCCGTGCGGCTTGAGCGAGGGTTTGCCGATCGGCCTGATGTTGGTGGCCAAGCAGTACGACGAGTCGAGCATATACCGCGCAGCCTACGCGTTCGAGCAAGCTAAGGACTGGAAAACGCTGTAGGCCGCGCGCGTGGACTCAACGTCCCAGAGGTGCAACAATGTGGTGCGCGCGCGCACTTACAGGGTGCTCGAGGAGGCGCGTGTACTCTCAATCGTGAGCCAAATACGTATTTTGCAACGGCGGCTTTTCCCTTTGCCGAATGGTACGGTTGTTGCTGATCGCCAGCACCACGGGCGCGCCCTGTCACCACAACAATCTCGAATAGATCCAACCAAGGAGGTCACAATGTTTTTCAGCAAGAAATCTCGCATCGGCAGTTTCGTAGCGTCGGCGCTGCTGGCCGTCGGCACGGCGGCGCTCGCTGCCGATCCCATCAAGATCGGCATACCCGTGGGCTTGAGCGGCGCCAACAGCGTGGTCGCGCCATCGGTCGTCCAATCGGCCGAACTCGCGGTGGAGGAAATCAACGCCAAGGGCGGCATTCTCGGCCGTAAGGTCGTGCTCGAGGTCGCCGACGACGGTAGCGGCGCCGCCGGCGCGCAGAAGGCCTTCGACGCCCTCCTGTTCCAAAAAAAGGTCGACGTGATCATCACCATGGAAACCAGCGCGGCGCGCAACGCCGGCCTGCCGATTGTCACTCGCGCGAAGAAACCCTTCCTATACACCTCGTTCTACGAGGGGCGTTCCTGCAACAAGTATCTGTTCGTCAATGCCTGGGTGCCGGATCAGCAAGTCGCTCCGGTGGTCGACTACTTCATGAAAAAGTACAACACCAAGACCTATTTCTTGATCGGCAGCGACTATGCCTACGGCCGCGGCATGCTGGCATTCACCCGTAAGTACGCCGAGAGCAAGGGCGGCAAGATCTTGGGTGAAGAGTATCTGCCCATGGACGGCACCGACTGGACCCCGATCATCTCCAAGCTCAAGGCCGCCAAACCCGACGGCCTGATCACGTCTACCGCGGGCGGCGCGCCGAATGTCACCTTGACCAAGCAATTGCGTGCGGCGGGGGTCGCCATCCCCTACGGCAACCTCGCCGTCGACGAGGGTACCGCCAAGAGCATGGGCGCCGACGCCGACGGCATCTACATCTCCGGCTCCTATCTCACGAATATCAACACGCCGAACAACAAGGCTTTCTTGGCGGCGATGGAAAAGAAGTTCGGCAAGGATCTCAAGACGCCGAACGATTTGTCGGTGCCCCAATACGAGGGCGTGTACGCCTACAAGCTGGCAGTGGAGAAAGCCGGCACGACGGAC
>CAZILI010000294.1:2716-5457 GCA_964539965.1 uncultured Burkholderiales bacterium
CGAGGTCGTCGTCGACGGCCCCCGCGGCAAGATCCAGATGAACAAGCAGCGCCACGCGCCGCTCACGATCTATCTCGGCCAGGTGCAGAAGGACGGCAGCGTCAAGGTACTGGAGACCTTCAAGGACGTCGATCCCGGCGAGCAGTGCCCTAACATCAAGTAGGCGAGCCGGCGCGGTGAGCGCATATCGCATCTGGCTCACCGCGCTCTATATACCCCTAGCGGTAGGGGGATAGACGAGCCGTCTGCACTAGCTCTCTGCTCGCATACCCCTAGGGTAATAGCCCCTCTTGCCCTCGCGCCATGACAGCGCAGTTACTAGATATCTTCACTACGGCGGCAATCCTGTTCGCCGTATCGGCGGGTCTGTTGATCGTCTTCGGCGTGATGAAGATCATCAACTTCGCGCACGGCGGCTTCTTGACCGTCGGCGGCTACTCGGCGCTGATCGTCACCAAGCTCGGCCTCAACCCGTGGTGGTCCATCGCATTCGCCTTCGCGATCGGCTTCGTCTGCGGTATGGTGATCGAGCGCTTGGTGATGCGCCCGCTGTACTCGCGCCCGCTCGATGCCATTCTCGCGACTTGGGGTTTGGGCATCATCATTGGTCAGCTCATCACCCTCATGTTCGGCCGCGAAGTACAGTTCGTGCAAAGCCCGGTGAGCGGCGCCATGGACCTGTTGGGGGCCTCGTACTCGCAGTACCGTCTGATTCTGTTTTTTGCGGCAATCGCGCTCGCGCTGGCGATCGGCTTGGTGCTAAACGGCACGCGGCTGGGTTTGCACACGCGCGCGGTCATCATGAACGAGAATCTCGCCCGCGGCCTGGGCATCAACAGCGGCTTGGTGCGCTTCATCACGTTTTCGATCGGCGCCGGGCTCGCAAGCTTGGCCGGCGCGCTCATCACGCCGTTATCGAGCGTCGATCCCAATCTCGGGGTGCCTTGGCTGGTGAGCGCCTTCATGCTGGTGCTGGTATCAGGCATGTCGCTTGCGAGCCTCGCGCTCGCCTGTCTGGTGCTGGGCGGCGCGCAAGTGCTGGTCAGCAGCTACGGCAACCCGGTGCTGGGCGGGCTCACCATCGTCGTGTTGGCCGCGCTGATTCTACGATTTCGCCCGCAGGGGTTCGCGCGTGAATAGCGTGCCGGCCGCTGGATCCTCAGCAGCGCCGGCGCGTGCGGCGCCGCGTGCGCGCTCCGATCTGCGCGCGGTGGCCATCTGCGCACTCATCGCGCTCGCGCTGGTCGCAGTCGGACCGTACCTCCTGCCCGACTTCATGGTCAACAACTTGATCCGCGGTTTCCTTTACGCCGCGGTCGCGCTGACGGTCGACATCTTGTGGGGCTACACCGGCATCCTCACCTTCGGCCAATCGGCGTTCTTCGGCATCGGCGCCTACTCCGCCGGGCTCATCTTCACCCACCTCGGCTTCAGCCCCGCTCACGCCGCGCTGGCGCTTGCCGCAGGCGTCGTGGTCGCGGTGCTGGTCGCCGTCTTGGTTGGCTGGCTCGCCTTCTACCACGGCGCTTCGCCGCTGTACGCCTCGGTCGTCACCCTTGTCCTGCCGATCATCGTCGCGCAAGTTCTCTACTCGGGCGGCACCTTCACCGGCTCGAGCAGCGGCTTGTCGGGCTTCGAGAGCTTCGATATTTCACTCACGGGTTGGTTCTGGATCGCCGGCGTTTACCTCGTGCTGCTCACCGCCGCGGCGTGGCTTTTCGTGCGCAGCGACGCCGGCCGCGTGCTGGTCGCGATCCGCGAAAACGAAGCCCGCTGCGAGTATCTCGGCATCAATGTCTCGCGCGTGAAGATATGGCTGATGATCGCTTCGGCCGCTGTCGCGGCCGTCGCCGGCTATGCGTTTGCCTGTGTGCAGATGGTGGTGGCGCCGGAGTACGCGGGCTTCGTGTTCGGCACCGAGCTGGTGATCTGGGTGGCGCTGGGCGGGCGCGGCACTTTGATCGGCCCCGTGCTCGGCACCTTGCTCATCGACACCAGCACGGCCTACCTAAGCGGCAACCTGCCCTTCATTTGGAAGCTGATCGTCGGGCTGGCCTTTGTCGTGGTCATCGTGCTGTTGCCGCGCGGCTTCGCGCCGCTGGTTGGCCGACTGATCGGCCGGACAAAAAATGCTGCCACCGCCGAGATTCCGCAGCTGCAGATGGCGACATCCGAGCCCTACGCCGGCCTCGCCGGCGCGGGCGGTCACGCGGTCCAAGTCGAAAAAGTACGCAAGCATTTCGGCAGCTTGCAGGTGCTGCAAGGCATCGACTTTACCGCCAAGCACGGCGAGCTGTTGAGCTTGGTCGGCCCCAACGGCGCCGGCAAGACCACGCTCATGCGTTGCATCGGCGACGGCGGCGAGCGCTCGGGGGGCGAGATACTGGTCAACGATCACGACATCGGTCGTCGGCCGCCGTACGAGTGCGTCGCCTTCGGCGTCGGCCGCAAGTTTCAGAACGCCAATACCTTCGACGCGCTCACGGTCGCAGAGTCGCTGCGCATCGCGCGCACGCGTCTGCAAAAACCCGCGCTGCTCGCACGCTCGGCTTGGCTCGATCTGCCTGAAGGGGCGCTGCGCGTCATTCAGGCGACCGGCCTCGACCAACACTTGGGCTTAGAAGTGCGCCATCTTGCTCACGGCCAGAAGCAGGCGCTGGAACTCGCGATGGTGTTGGCGTTGGAGCCCAGTGTGGTGCTGCTCGACGAGCCGACCGCCGGCCTCACCAAGCCCGAGCGCA
>CAZILI010000295.1:0-5427 GCA_964539965.1 uncultured Burkholderiales bacterium
GACGTCCATCTCCTTGTACAAGCGCATGGTGATCACGTCGGCCGAGCCGATGCCGCAGGCGTTGCCGTGCGTCTCGGGCGTCAAACCCAAGATGGCGATCTTCTTGACCACCGGCTTCATGTTCCACTCGGCGTTGCGGGTGTTGCGTCCCGTGATGTTGGGATCGGCGCCCGAGCCGCTGATGTTCTTGCCGATGCGCTCGATCACCAGCACGTCGACCTCGTCGAACTTGATGCGCGGCATCATTTGCTTGGCGATTGCTTGCAGCTCCGCCTCGCGCGTGAACAAGGTTTCGGCCGGCACGGCTTCGACCAGCGCGGTCTCGTCGTGTGCGTTCTCGACCATCGCCACGCCGAACATGAAGTTCACCTTCGACATGATCACCTTGGCGGCGTCGGGTAGCAAAGTGCCGAAGCGCTCCATGCCGTACGAGTGCAAGGTGGTCGCGCCGATGATCTTGCCCATGCCGATGGTCATCATCTTGACGATGCCGGACTCGATCGGCGCGCGGAAGTTGGTGTGCGGCTTGACTCGGCACACCAGCACGACGCCGTCGGCGCCGTTGGCGTTCTTGTCCTGATACACCGGCATGCCGTCGGCGGCTTTGCCGACTTCCACCACGTCCATGTCGGACTTGATGGGGCAGCCGACGAAGTCTTCGACGATGCCGTAGCCCTCCAGCACGCCGCGCTGACCTTCGGCGGTGGCCCCGCCGTGGCTGCCCATGGCGGGGAAGATGAACGGCTTGGCGCCGAGTTTCTTCAACTCGCCCACCACGGCCTTGGCGGCCTCGGCGACGTTGGCGATCCCGCGCGAGCCGCAGCCGACCGCGATAGTCATGCCGGGCTTGATCTTGCTCTTAATCTCGGGCCGCTTGAACTGATCGACCACGGCTTGGGTGACGTCGTCTAGCCGAGTGGTCTTGAACTTTTGCCGAACCTCCACCATGCGCGGGAACGGGAAATCCAGTCCGCCCGCGATATTGGTCTCAATCCGATCTGGAATCATGTGTGTTCTCCTCGCCTTGGTGGGACAGGCCGCTTTGACGACTCGCCTGCGATGCCGCTATCGTTGCCGCAATAGCCTGTTTCGGCTTCGATTCTACCAAAATGCGAACATCATCGTGGTTTCTGCTGGCGGCGTGGACGGCCCTGCTGGCGGGTTCTTGGCGCGTCGCGCCGGCGGCCGTCGTCGAAGTCAAGATCGATTCGCGCGAGGCCGTGCTCGACGGCCAAGCGTTCGGCGAGGCGGGCGCGTACGAAAAGTTGGCCGGCACGGTTACTTTCGCATTCGATCCTGGCAACGCTGCCAACCGCCGCATCGTCGATCTCGAGCTGGCACCGAAGAACGCGCATGGATCGGTTCTCGCCAGCGCCAACTTCATGGTGCTGCAGCCGAAGCGCGCGCCGGAAAAATCGGTCGCCGTGCTGGAGGTCAGCAACCGTGGCGGCAAGGCGCTGTTGCCGTATTTTCAGAACGCGCGCTTCGGCAACGACCCCGCTCAGAGCGCGGACTTCGGCGACGGCTTGCTCATGCGTCGCGGCTACACGCTGATGTGGGTGGGCTGGCAAGCCGACGTGCCGTCTGCGCCGCACGCGCTGCGCTTGGAGGCGCCGATCGCCAAGCGCGACGGGCAAGCTATCGAAGGCTGGCTGCGCGCCGACTGGACCCTCGACCGGCCCGCGACCACGCTCGCGCTGGCGCATCGGGGACATGTTCCTTATTCGGTCGTCGACCCCGAGGCGGAGGACAGCGTGCTCACCGAGCGCGACGGGCGAGAGGCGCGGCGGCGCGTGGTGCCGCGCGGCGAGTGGCGGTTCGCCAAAGAAGAGGGCGGCAAAGTCGTGCCGGATACGGCCTCGATCTACAAGCCCGAGGGTTTTCGCGCCGGCAAGATCTACGAGCTGACCTACCGCTCGCGCGACCCCAAGATCGTCGGCCTGGGGCTCGCCGCGGTGCGCGACTTCATGGCCTACGCCAAGTACGACGCACGCTCGCCGTTTAGGGCGAGCGTGGGCATCGCCTTCGGCGTGTCGCAGAGCGGGCGTTTTCTGCGTCACTACTTGTACCAGGGCTTCAACACCGACGAGCGCGAGCGGCAAGTGTTCGACGGCATGCTGATTCATGCCGCCGGCGCCGGTCGCGGCAGCTTCAATCATCGCTTCGCTCAGCCCTCGCGCGATGCGCACCGTTATTCCACGTTCTTCTATCCGACCGATCTGTTCCCCTTCAGCGGACGCGAGCAGCGCGATCCGGAAACCTGCGCCGTCGACGCGCTCATGCCCAAGCGCCACGCGCCGAAGATTTTCTACACCAATACCGGCTACGAATACTGGGGGCGCGCCGCGGCGCTGATCCACACCAAAGTCGATGCGACGAGCGACCTCGAGCCTTTGCCGAACGAGCGCCTCTATCATCTGGCCGGCGGACAGCATTTCGTGGTGCCGTTTCCGCCGCAGCAGCGCCTCCCGGGCGAGGCGGCCTTTTTCGGCAACCCGCTCGACTACATGGTGAATCTACGCGCGCTGCTGCCGCGGCTAGTGGATTGGGTGGTACGGGATCGCGAGCCGCCGCCGAGCGCGCTTCCGCGCTTGAAGGACGGCAGCCTGACCACGCTGAGCGGGCTGCGCTTCAACCAAGCGACCGGCATGGCGCAGCCCCCGGCCGCGCACGTCGCCTATCGCGTCGACTACGGCCCGCGCTGGGCGCAGGGCATCATCGACCGCGAGCCGCCCGAAGTCGGCAAGCCGTTTCCGAGCCTGGTGCCGCAAGTCGACGAATTCGGCAACGAGCTGGGCGGGGTGCGCAACGTCGAACTGCGCGTTCCGCTCGCGACCTATACGCCCTGGTGCATGCGCGCGGCGATGGCCGGTCCGCGCGAGGAGTTGCTGGATTTCTACGGCACCGTAACGCCGCTGCCGAAAGCCTCGGGCGGGCGCGCCGATCCGCGCGGCGCGATCGATACGCTGTACCCGGACAAAGCCGACTATACGGCGAAAGTTCGAGCGGCGGCGCAGGCGCTGCAGCGCGAAGGATTTCTTCTCGATGAGGACATTCCGCGCGTGGTCGAGCGAGCCGAACAAACCTGGAACTGGGCGGCGGGCGCGCGCTGAACGCGATACGCTTTCTGTTAGAATTCCGCGGTCCAATAATTGCCCTCGAATGCAAGCGAGTTACAGCCGATGACCTATGTCGTGACCGAAACCTGCATCAAGTGCAAGTACACCGACTGCGTGGACGTGTGCCCGGTGGATTGCTTCCGCGAGGGCCCCAACATGCTGGTGATCGATCCGGACGAATGCATCGACTGCACCTTGTGCGTGGCCGAGTGCCCGGTCGAGGCGATCTTCGCCGAGGACGACGTGCCGGACAAGCAACGCGAGTTCATCAAGCTCAACGCCGAATTGTGCAAGGTGTGGAAGCCCATCATCGAGCGCAAGCCCGCGCCGTCGGACGCCGACGAGTGGAAGGACATCAAAGACAAGAAGCATTTGTTGGAACGCTAATCCCGCGGGACATGAGCCCGCCCTCAGGTAATACATGAATCCCACGCAGGCCGGCTTGACCGAACGGGTCGAGCCGGCCTCTGCGCTTTTGCAGGCGGCGGCAAGCGCCATCGTCGACGAGCACGCGAGCGCGCTGCCGAATCTGGCGCGCATCATCGTCGTGCTGCCGAGTTTGTACGCCGGCCCCGGTTTCTTGCGCCTACTGCAGCGCGCCGCCCAAGTGCCGGCGTTGTTGGCCCCGCGCGTGGTCACCCTGCGCGGCTTGGCCGACGATGTGGCGCTCGAGGAGCGCACCGCTGCCGACGTGCACCGCCAAGCGCTCATCTACGAGGCGCTGCGCGCGCGCGGTTGGTTTCCCGGTCTGGACCTGTGGACCTTGAGCGCGGAATTGCTCTCGCTCGCCGACGAGCTCACGCGCCACAACGTCGTGTTGCCGCGCGGCGAGCAACGCTTGGCCGCAGCGCTTACCCGCTCCGCGCGGGCGCGCGGCGCCGACAGCTGGCAGTTAGAAGCGCGCCTGGTGTACGAGATTTGGCGCGCGCTGGCGAGCGACCGCGATAGCCATGACGCGCTCACCGCCTATCACGCCAAGCTCGAGGCGTTGGCGGCGCGCGCTAGCCAGCCGTTGTATCTCGTCGGCGAAAGCGAGCTGAGCCCGGCCGAAGCGGCTTTCCTGCAGCGCTACAGCCAGCGCGCGCCGGTTTGTCGGTATCGGGCGCGCTTCGATAGTCCGCAGCATGCCTTCGATCGCCTGCTCGAGGCGGCCTGGCGCTTGGAGCGTCCGGCCGAGGCCGTGGCCTCGCTGCAAGAGCGCGCGCACGCGCTGCGCGCGGCGCATCCGCTGAGCCCCGCGCGCGGGAGGCTTGCTTGCTGGGCCGCTCCCAGCCTCGAGGCCGAAGCGCGCGCGGTCGAATTGCAAGTGCGGCGCTGGATCGCCGAAGGCAAGCGCGCCATCGCCATCGTCGCGCAGGACAGACTGACGGCGCGGCGCGCGCGCGCTCTGCTCGAGCGCTCGCAGATTCTGATCGCCGACGAGAGCGGCTGGACCTTGTCCACCGCTGCGGCGAGCGCGATTCTCATGCGTTGGCTGGAGGCGCTGGCGAACGACTTCTACTACCGCGACTTGCTCGACATCCTGAAGTCGCCGTTCGTGTTCGGCGACTGGAGCGCAGCGCGGCGCGCCGCGATGGCGCAGCGGCTGGAACGGCGCATCGGCGAACACAACTATGTGCGCGGCCTGCACAAGTTGACCGCGCTCGCGGCGCGCGAGGGCGCGAGCGAGGACGAGCACACCGCGCTGCGCCGGCTCATCGCGGCGGCGGCCAAGCTCAAGCGCCAGACGGCTACGCTGCCGCGCTGGCTCGGTTTGTTGCAAGAGAGCTTAAGCCTGCTCGGTGTGATGGCCGCGTGGCGCGATGACGCGGCGGGCATGGCGCTCATCGCCGCGTTCGAGCAGTGGCAAAGCGAGTTGGCGCAGGCGAGCGGGCGCTACAGCGTCGGGGAGTGGCGGCGCTGGCTCGCTCAGCGGCTGGAGAGCGCGACATTTCGCGACTCCTCCATCGACAGCCCGATCGTGCTGACTCATTTGGCGGCGGCGCAAGCGCGCCGCTTCGAGGCGGTCGTCGTGTTGGGCGCGGACGCGCGCCACTTGCCGGCGCAGCCCGAACGCAGCTTGTTCAACGACGCCATCAGGCGCGACCTGGGGCTGCCCGGCCGCGGCCGGGAGCGCGAGCGCGAGGCGGCACAGCTTGCTGCGCTCCTGAGCAACGCCGAGACGGCGTTGCTCACTTGGCAGGGCACGCAGGAGGACGAACCCAACGCGCCGAGCGTCTATGTGTCGTTGTTGCAAACCCTGCACACGATCGCTTACGCACAAGAGCTGACAGATCGCGAATTGGCGGCCATGCTCGGCGAGGTCAGC
>CAZILI010000296.1:0-2288 GCA_964539965.1 uncultured Burkholderiales bacterium
CGCCGGCTTGGGTGGCCATCTGCACGTAGCGCTGCAGCACCGCGCGATACAGCGGGTCGCTCGAATTACGCCGCACGAAGTAGCCGCCGAGCGCGCGGATCAGTGTATGCAGCGGCCAAATGCGGGCCCATTCACCGACCGCGTAGGACAGGGCGGTGCGCTCGGCGGCGAGGAAGGCGACCAAGATATAGTCCATATTGCTGCGGTGGTTCATAACGAACACCACCGTCGACTTGGGGTTGACCGCGCCCAAGCCGGCGGCGTCGACGTAGCCCAAACGCACGCGGTACAGGAACTTGGCCGCCCGCTTGGCGATCCAGTAGCCGATGCGAAAATACAGGTAGGCGTTGAACGAGGGCACGATCTCGCGCGCATACTGATCGACCTGCTTGCGCATGTCGGAGCGTTTGGCGGCGTCGCCGCCGCTGCGCGCCTCGATCGTCTCTTGCACGACCGGATCGTGAAATACGCGCTCGATCAACACCTCGCGCCGCGTGAGCTTGAACGACGGCAGGTCGACATGCAGACGGGAACTGATCTCCTGGATGACCACGTTGACGCGCCGACGCAAAAACCAGCGCAGCAGCGGCCGCAGCGCGTGCTCGAACAGCGCCCAGGCGGCCAGCAACGCGAGCAGCACGAACAGCCAAACCGGAACGGCGATGGCGTGCGTCATCGAGACTCGTTTCTTGCGCGACCACGCGCTGTGATGTTTCTTGCCGTGTCCGAACGAGTCCCATCGCGAGGCGTGTGGGAGTTGTTCAGGGGTTCCTTTATCATAACAGCGAGCTAACTGCTTGGGAGAGAAGGGTGAAGATTGCGGTGGTGGGAGTGGGCGGTGTCGGCGGCTATTTCGGCGGGCGCCTGGCGGCGAGCGGCGCCGAGGTGAGTTTCATCGCGCGCGGTGAGCATCTGGCCGCCATGCAGCGCGACGGCTTGAAGGTGCTGAGCGCCAACGGCGATTTCGCGCTCGCGCCGGTGTGTGCCAGCGCCGACCCGGCCCAAGTCGGTGTGGTCGACCTGGTGATGATCGCCGTCAAGTTGTGGAGCACCGAAGAGGCGGCGGCGTCGGTCGCGCCCATGCTCGGGCCGGCGAGCACGGTGGTGTCGTTTCAAAACGGCGTCATCGCCGTCGAGGAGCTGGTCAAGCGCTACGGGCGAGAGCGTGTCATCGGCGGCGTGGCCAATATCGCCGCGCTGATCGAGAAGCCCGGCGTCATTCGCCACAACGGCACCATGGCGCGTCTTATTTTCGGCGAGTTGGACGGACGCGGCTCGGCGCGCTGCGAGGCGTTCGCCGCTCTGTGCAAGCGGGCCGGTTTCGATCACATCGTGTCGGACGACATTCAGCGCGCGATCTGGCAGAAGTTCATTTTTCTCGCGAGCTTCAGCGGCATGACTGCGCTCACGCGCAATCCGATCGGGCCGATACGCCAAGATCCGGAACTGCGCGCGATGCTGCGCACGGCGATCGAGGAGGCGGTGGCGGTGGGGCGCGCCAAAGGCGCGAATCTGCCGGCCGATCAAGTCGAGCAGTCGCTGGCGTGGGGGGACAGCCTGCCGGCGACCATGGTCGCCTCCATGGCGGGCGACTTGAATCGGGGCAATCGGCTGGAGCTGCCGTGGCTGTCTGGCACGGTCGTCAAGCTCGGCCGGGAGCTGGGCGTGGCCACGCCGGTGCACCAGTTCATCTGCCTCGCGCTCAAGCTGCAGCAGGAGGGCGCGCGCAAGACGACCTAGCCGGACATTCCGGGCCCGCTGATATACCGATCGGAGTAGTGACCTACAGCCCGCATCCAGATGCGGGCGGTGTCGCTATACCCCCACTATCGAGGGGGGTATTGTACGAATTCGAGCCAGTAGCCCTGGCGCGTGAGATCGGCGGTGACCGCCGTTGGTAGTTGCGCCGGCGGCAAGCTCGCTTCCAATTCGCGCCAGTCGGCGCTCTCCCAGGGCGCGCGGCGCGTGCTCTCGAGCACGATCAAGTAGCGCTGATCGCCGGGGGCGGGACAGTAGATCTCCCGTTCCGTACTGGCAACCGTCGAGCTTGCCTCATCGCGATCGTACAGGCACACCCCACCGACGCAGTTCGCGCGCGACACGCAGGCGAGCCAAGCGGCCAGCGCAACGTCGGCATCACCCGGAGGGTGTTGCGCACCGTCGTTGAAGCGATACATCGTCACGTACGGCGCCTCGGCGCGCAGCGCCTCGCCGTACTGCGCGCGCTTGCGGTAGACGTTACGCAGAGAGCGCCGGAATTGCGACAGCGACTCTCGCGTCCAGGGTGT
>CAZILI010000296.1:2298-5421 GCA_964539965.1 uncultured Burkholderiales bacterium
CCTCCGGCACGCTGCGGAACACCACGTGCAGCGCGAACCATACCGACAAAGTGAGCACGACGCCGACGACCGCTGCGGTGATGGCAGATAGGGCCGACTTGAGCCGCGGCGCGTCTTTCAACCGCTCGAGATAGGGGGGACTGCTGAGGACGGCAGGGCTTGCCGTTTCGTACAAGGCGGCGAAAGCATACGCTCCGTCGTCGCGGCGGTAGCGACGGCCGACCAAAAAGCCGGGAATCGCGACCCGCTCCGGGATGTGCTCGCAGTTGTACCATTCCTGAAAGCGCAACAAGTACTCCGGGTCAACCTCGGTCCACACGCCGAGCAGGCCCTGCGCCTGTGCCGCGCCGTCTAATGTCTGCGCCAATTGCTTTCCCTCCCCATCGGTGCTTATGATACGTCCGCAATCGCAAGATTACTCGGCTTGGCGAGGAGATCAATATGGCGCGGCATCGCGACTACATCCCGGCGGGGGTAATTCCCGCCGTGCTACTGCCCTTCAAAGACGACTTGTCCATCGACGAGGCGGCCTTCCGCGCGCACCTGCGCGACGTCGCCGGTGTTAGCGGCGTGTCATCGCTCACGATCAATGCGCACTCGACCGAGGTCGCCTCTTGTAGCTTCGACGAGCAGCGCCGCGTTCTCGAGTTGGCGCAGGACGAAGTCGGGACGAAGCTGCCGCTGGTGCACGGCGTGTACGCCGAAGGCAGTCTGGAGGCCGCGCGCATCGCTCGCATGGCGAGCGACGGCGGCGCCAGCGCGTTGCTGTGCTTTCCGCCCGGACCATTCACCTTGGGTCAGCGGCCCGAAATGGCGATCGAGCACTTCAAGCGCATCGCCGGGGCGAGCGACTTGCCCTTGATCGTGTTTCAGTACCCGCTCGCGACCGGCCAGGGTTATCCGCTGGCGACTTTGCTCAAGATCATCGAGGCCGTCCCCAGCGTGCGCGCGATCAAGGACTGGTGCGCCAGCCCTCAGTTGCACGAGCGTCAGATTCGCGCTCTGCAAAGCTTGCGGCCGGCGGTCAACGTGCTCACCACTCACAGCGCTTGGCTCATGAGTTCACTGGTGCTCGGCTGCAACGGCTTGCTGTCCGGCAGCGGCTCGGTGATCGCGGCGCTGCAGGCGCAATTGTTCCGCGCGGTGCAGGCCAACGACCTCGCGGCGGCACGCGCGCTCAACGAGCGCATCTGGCCGACGGCTGAAGTCTTCTACGCCGAGCCCTGGGTCGACATGCACAACCGCATGAAAGAAGCGCTCGTGCTGCTCGGCAAGTTGCCGCGTGCCGTGGTGCGCCCGCCGTTGGTCAAGATCTCGCCTGTCGACATCGAGCGCATCCGCCTAGCGCTCATTGCCGCGCAACTGCTGCCCTCCGAGGCGCCAAGAAAGATTGCTTGAAAGGGTCCGCCGAGGACCTAGTAGTGCGCTTTGTTGCGATGACGGCCAGAGTGTGTTGCGCCCGCCGCGTGCACCTTCGCACCGACGCCGGGGCTCGCCGTTACGCTGGCGTGCGCGCTGACGGCAGGCGCCTCGCCGACGATCGCCTGCCCCTCAGCGCCTGAGTTGGGCGGATGGGCGGGCGCGGCCTTCGCTGCAGGCGCGGCGCGCGTAGCAGCCGGCGGCTCGGCCCGGGCATCTGGCTTGTCCTGCAGCAGCTGCACATCGAACTTGCCGCGACGCAGCGTGCCGTTGGGCGCAGCAATCGTGATCGTGCCGTTGTATTGCAGACCCCAGCAATTGCCGATGAGGTCGAGCGCCTCGCCTCGTACAGTCTTGCCGCGCATGCGGCAGAGCACGGCATCACCGCTCGCCTCGCCTTGGAGATCGAGGGGCGGACTGCCTTGCACCTTGGCTTGCACGTGGTCCGCCTCGCCCTGAAACACGATCGAGAACTCTGCGCTGCTGTCGGGAAACTGCACTTTGCCGGTGTACTTGCCGGCTTGTAGGGCCGCGCCCGCCAGACCGCTATGCAAGAGTACAGCGACGGCGGTGACGCGGGCCATGGAAGACTTGCTCAGTCCTCTGGGCATCGGTTATCCAATTCAGTAGGCGCGGGCGACACCCGCAAACAGCACGCTCACGAGCGTGCCGCGACCTTGTGCCGGGGTGGCGATTTCTACCGTTGCGTCGTGCAAGTCGGCGATTTCCTGCACGATCGCAAGCCCCAGGCCGGAGCCCTCACCCGCGGTGCCGGGCACGCGATAAAAGCGGTCGAGCACTTTGTCCCGCGCCTCTTGCGGAATGCCGGGGCCGTCGTCTTCGACTTCTAAGAAGGCCAGTCCTCTTCGCTTGCCGCAGCGTACGGTGATCTGTCCGCCGCTCGGCGTGTAGTTTACCGCGTTGTCCAAGAGGTTCGAGAGCAATTCTTTGACCAGCCAGGGTGTGGCCCGCAAGGGAGCGGGGTCCGCTTCGAAACCGAGATCGATCTGCTTGGCCAAAGCACGGTCGAGGTAGACGGACGCGCTCTCCTCCACCAAACGCTGCAGATCGAGCGATTGAAAGCTCCCCGCATGGGCCGCACCCGGCTCGGCGCGTGCGAGTGCGAGCAGTTGATTGGTGAGGTGAGTCAACCGTTTTACCGACTCGCGCAATTGCAACAACTTGGTCTGCACCGGCTCCTCGCACACCGTCCTCTCTATCGTGTCCAGTTGCGTTTGCAACCCGGCAAGCGGGGTGCGCAGTTGGTGCGCGGCATTGGCGAGGAAGCGCTGCTGGGCATCGGCGGCTGTGCGCACCAATTCGAACAAACGGTTGAGTGCGAATACGATGGCGCGCGCTTCTCCCGGCACCGAAGTTTCGTCCAAGGGGCGGAGGTCTTTGGCGGTGCGAGATTCGATATCTCGCTGCAGCCGATGCAGCGGCGACAAGCCGCGCCGAATGCCGAAATAGACGATCAGCAGGGTGGCGGCCGTCAGCAGCAAGTTGGGCGCGATCATTGCGGTCACCAGCTTATCTCGCAGGGCATCGCGCTTATGAGTCGTTTCCGCGACCCGAATCGTAACCGCGCCAGCCGGTGTGCTCGCGCGGTAAGACACGGCCCGGATGGGTTGGCCGCGATAGTGCGCGTCGAAATGAACAAGGGTGTTATTCTGGTTCGCAGTCGAGGGTATACCCGCGTCACCG
>CAZILI010000297.1:0-5419 GCA_964539965.1 uncultured Burkholderiales bacterium
GCGGGACGACATCGTGGCGGCGCGAGATTCTCACCGCATGTTAATGCCGAGGCACGGCAAACAGCAACCGCGCAAACTCAAAAGCGATAACTCGCGCCGAGCACGAAGGCGGGATCGGCGCTGAGCTGCACACCGTACACCCGCTGATACAGCGGCACTTGCACGAAGGCGTACATCTGCAAGTCGTGCCCGATCGACACGCTCAAACCGGGCGACAAGAACATGAACCGGCCGCCCGAGTTCTGCTGGTCGGCGGCAGCACCGCGATCGCGCCCTTTAAAGCGCAGGTTCAACTGGAGCAAGCCGCTCGCGGTCTGATTGAACGCGTAGCGCACGCCGCCCGTCAGCACCGCTTCGGGGCCGGGGTCATAGTCCCGATCGTGCCGGATAGAAGTCTGATACTGCGCCTCGGCAAACCAGCCGAGGCTATCGGCGAACGCGCGGCCGTTGACGAAGGCGCCGATTATCACGTCGGTGCTGCCGGTGCCGGGCTGCAGCGCGCGTTCGGCGCGCTCGCCGGCGTCGTTGCGCTTGTCGGTCGCGCCGGTCGGGAGCTTCAAGCCCATGCGCAGCCCCGCCGCCCCGCCGACAAGCGGGAATTGCATGCGACCCACGATGCGCACGTCGCCGAGGCCGGAATAGTCCCAGCGTTCGACTTCGGCGCCATGTTCCTCACCTTCAAGCAAGGCGCGAAAGCGCGAGCCGGAGGCCGCCGCAACGTGCAGCGCCTCGGTGTGCTCCTCGGCTTCCTCTTCATGCTCTGCCTCGTTCTCCTGCTCCTGCGACAGACGTTCGTGCTCGAGGTGAACCAACGGCACAGTGAGGCTCAATCCGAAACGTTCATTGATCGAATAGTCGAGGCTGGCGATGAGGTTGTGATTCGTGTTGGAGAGCGGGAAGTGTTCCAGCTCGGCCGCATCCCCGCGCTCGATCTTCTTTGTCCCGCGCCGTGCGTCGGTTTGCTCGACGTGCTCGTAGCGCAGCCCGAGGCGGAAGCCGGGCTCGGTCCAGGCGGACTGCGTGTCGAAGTCGCTGTTGATGGAGCAGAACGCGGAGCCACAATTAGCGATCGCACTCAGCGGCGCGACCAGCATCACCGCGCCGATGGCGCATAAATGCTCACGCATTTCGTCGTCCTCGTGTTTGTTGTCGTGGCCCGCGCATTCTATGGGTGTTCTCGCCCGCACGCCCTGCGACAAATTGTCGCAGGCGGATAGGCGACGCCGCCGCTCGCCAGGCATACAATCGCGCCGATATGGAACCCGCCCCTCGCGCCGTCACCCGCCTTGCCGCCGCGCGCGAACGCGCCGGCGCGACGGTGCCGCACGCCAACCTGCGCCGCCTCTTGGGTCTGCGGGCGATTAGCGCACTGGCGCTGGCGGCGGCTACCTTGGTGATGCACTACGCGCTCGCCATTTCTCTTCCGCTAGGCGCCATCGGCGTGACCCTGGCCGGCTGGGCGGCGCTCACCTTGGCGAGCGTGCCGCGTCTGCGTGAGGGGGTTGCCCTCGGCGACGGCGAACTCACGGCACAGCTCCTGCTCGACGTGATCGCCATGTCGATCGTGCTGTATCTGAGCGGCGGCCCCGCCAATCCGCTGGTGTCGCTGCTGTTGCTCCCGCTCACCGTGGCCGCCACCTTGCTGGCGCTCGCGCACGCCTGGGCGCTGGCGGCGATCGGCGCGGCCGCCTACACCGCGCTCATGTTCTATCACCGTCCGCTGCCGCACGTGCACGGCGGCGTCGACGAATTCGATCTGCACCTAATGGGCATGTGGATCACCTTCGTCTTGAGCGCAGGAATCGTGGCGGGCTTCGTCGTGACCATGGCGGCGAGTTTGCGCGAGCGCGATCGGCGCTTGGCCAAGGCGCGCGAGGAGACCTTGCGCAACGAGCGCATCGTCGCGCTCGGCACACTCGCGGCCGGGGCCGCGCACGAACTGGGCACCCCGCTCGCCACCATAGCGGTAGTGAGCAAGGAATTGGAGCGCGAGTTCGCGCAACGCCCGAGCGCAAGCGAGGACTTGCGCGCCTTGCGTGACCAAGTCGAGCATTGCAAGCGGGTGATCAGCGACTTGTTGCGCAGCGCCGGCGACGGCCGGCTGGAAAGCCTCAGGCGCGAGCGTGCCGATGCGCTTCTGGCGCAGACCTGCGACAAGTGGCGCTTGCTGCGGCCACAAGCGCATGCGGTGTGCCGCACGCCGAACACGTCGCCGGCGCCGATGATCGCCGCGGACACGACCTTGGCGCAAGCCATCACGAATCTGCTCAACAACGCCGCCGACGCCTCGCCGCAAGGGATAGAAGTCGAACTCGCCTGGGACTCACGCGAGGTACGTATCGATATTTTGGATCGCGGCCCGGGGCTCGGGCGAGACACGCTGGCGAAACTCGGCCAAGTCGCGTTTTCGACCAAGCCCCGGCATGAGGGCGCGGGAGTCGGCGCCTTTCTCGCCAACGCCACGGTGGAGCGCTTCGGCGGTCGCGTGGAGGTGGAAAATCGTGCCGGCGGCGGCGCGCGTACGCGCGTGGTGTTGCCGATCGTGCCGGGCGCATGAATGCGCGTCTACTCGTGGTGGACGACGATGCGGTATTCGCCGCCGCGCTCGGTCGTGCCTTGACCCGCCGCGGCTTCATCGTCGTTATCGCGCACGACACGCACGCCGCGCTGCAGTTGGCGGCGCACGCACCGCCGCGGTTCGCCGTCATCGATCTCAAGCTCGGGGACGACTCGGGCCTCGCTCTGGTGGCCGAGCTAAGACGCAACTATCCCGACTTGCGCATGGTGATGCTCACCGGCTATGCCAGCATCGCGACCGCGGTCGAAGCGATCAAGCTCGGCGCCACGCACTATCTCGCCAAGCCGGCGGACGCCGATCAGATCGTCGCCGCTTTCGCCCGCCAAGCCGGCGACGCGAACGCGCCGCTCGCCGAGCGGCCGTTGTCGGTGCCGCGCCTGACTTGGGAACACATCCAGCGCGTACTCGGTGAACACGACGGCAACGTGTCGGCGACGGCGCGCAGTCTCAACATGCACCGCCGCACCTTGCAGCGCAAACTCGCCAAGCGGCCTAGCAAGTCGTAGGGTACGCCCCACACGCGCCCCGCTCCCGCCGTACGGCGTGGTCGACTCGATGCACGGATCGTAGCGTGCGTCCCACGCACCGTTGCGGCGTCACACATCCCACGGCGGTTCGGTGCGCAGGGCGCACCCTACGGCGGGCGGGCCACCCATCGTGTCGTCGCGTAGGGTGCGTCCCACGCACCGTTGCGGCGTCGCACATCCCACGGGGGTTCGGTGCGCAGGGCGCACCCTACGGCGGGCGGGTCACCCATCGTGTCGTCGCGTAGGGTGCGTCCCACGCACCGAGGGGCGCACGCTACCGTTCTCACCTGTTTGCCGGGGCGCAGACATGGTGCTACAGTGGCCGCGGCCTCCGCTCAGTCGTGCGAAGGCGTGTAATGTCGATTGCATTGGCGCGACCAATTCCGTCTTCTGGTCTATCGCCGGGGATCTCACAGAGTGGACACGTACTACGATAAACAACACCTTGCCGACTTCGGCAAGATCGCCGAGGGCAGCCCGGAGCTAGGCAAGAAGTTCTTCGACTACTACGGCGCGGTATTCGCCGACGGCGCCTTGACGGCGCGTGAAAAAAGCTTGATCGCGCTGGCCGTGGCGCACGCGGTGCAATGCCCGTACTGCATCGACGCCTACACGCAAGACTGCCAACAGAAGGGGGCCGATTTCGAGCAGATGACCGAGGCGCTGCACGTTGCGGTGGCGATCCGCGGAGGCGCCTCGCTGGTGCACGGCATGCAGATGCGCGCCGCGGCGAAGAAGGCGGGCATGTAAATGCAAACCGGCCGCGGTGCCGCCGTCGCGCTGCAGGAAGTTGCGCTGCAAGAAGTTGCGCTGGATGTCGCGCGCGACCAGTCGACTCCCCGCGCGGCGATCACCCTGCGCAGTCGGCGTGTGCCGCTCGCCTCGCCGCGCGAGCAGCTCGATTTGCTCGCCGCGGTGCCGCTCGCGCGCGACGACGGCCAGCGGGTGGAATTCGATCGCTTTGTCGAAGGCTCGCTCACGCCGGCGCGGCTGGAGGTGTTCCAAGTCAACTTGGGCAAGCTGTGCAACATGACTTGCCGCCATTGCCACGTCGACGCCGGCCCCGATCGAACCGACGCCATGATGTCGGACGCCGTGGTCGAAAAAGTGATCGCCGCGATCCGCGCCACGCAGGCCCACACCGTCGACCTCACCGGTGGGGCGCCGGAGCTGCATCCGCGCTTTCGCGATCTGGTGCAGGCGGCGGCCGATGCCGGCAAGCATGTGATGGATCGCTGCAATCTCACCGTGCTGCTATTGCCGCGCAACAAGGGTCTGGTCGACTGGCTGGCGCAACACGGTGTGGAGATCGTCGCCTCGATGCCGCACTATCGCCGCCCGAACACCGACGCGCAGCGCGGCGACGGCGTGTTCGAAAAGTCCATACGCGCGCTGCAATTACTGAACACCGCGGGCTACGGCAAGGGCGACCTTCGGCGGCGGCTGACTCTGGTGTCGAATCCGGCCGGCGCGTTTCTCGGCGCCTCGCAGGCGACACTCGAAGCGGAATGGAAGCAAGCGTTGGCGCGTCAATACGACGTGAGCTTCGACCGTTTGTTCGTGTTGAACAACATGCCGATCGCCCGCTTCTTGGAATGGCTGGTCGAGTCGGACAACCTGGAAGCCTACATGGCGCGGCTGGTGGCGGCGTTCAATCCGGCGGCGATCGACGGCGTCATGTGCCGCAACACGCTATCGGTCGGATGGGACGGGCAGCTGTACGACTGCGACTTCAATCAGATGCTCGATCTCCCGCTCGCCGTGCCGCGCGCGCACATCGATCAGTTCGACGAACTCGCCTGGCAGCATCGCCGCATCGTCACGGCGCGCCACTGCTTCGGCTGCAGCGCCGGCGCGGGCAGTTCTTGCGGCGGCCAATCCACGGGAGTTTAAGGGAGTATCGCGCTCAAGCCCGCATCTGGATGCGGGCTTGAGCCAGCTACTGTACCGAGTACGTCAGACCTTCACCCCGCCGTCTTCGCTCGCGCCGAGCGCGATGGCGGTCCAATCCATATCGTCGCGGCCCTTGGCGAGCCCGGCCAGCAAGCGATCTTTGAGCAAATGCGCGATCGGCATCGGCATGCGGCTCGCCACGGCGGTCTGCAGCACGATGTCGATGTCTTTCATGCCGAGCGGAATGGGAAACGCCGCCGGCCGATAGCTGTGCTCCGAGATATGCTTGCTGTAGTTTTGGTAAACCGGACAGGCGAACACGGTCTCGGTCAGCATTTTCGCGACGTCGGTGCGAGCGATGCCGTTTTTCTCCGCCAAAGTGAACGCCTCGGCCATCGCCTCGGTGGCGGCCAGCATCAGG
>CAZILI010000298.1:0-5382 GCA_964539965.1 uncultured Burkholderiales bacterium
CCAAACGCCAGGGGAAGATCCGCTTTCGCGGCATGTCCGGTCATGGCAGCCATTTGGTCGAGTGCCTGGATTACGCCATCGACAACGACTTGGTCGACGTGATTCTGGTCGCGCACAGCTTCGGGCAAGATCCGAGCTTCTACGACAAGCTGCGGCATACCTTTCATTGGGCCGCGATCCAATCCGACCTCCCGCGCGTGCTGAAGAAAGCGAAACAAAAGGACATCGGCGTGGTCGCGATGAAGACGCTCATGGGAGGTCGACTCAATGACATGCGGCCATACGAGCGAGCCGGCGGCAGCTTCGCGCAAGCGGCGTTTCGCTGGGTGTTCTCTAATCCGCACGTCGATGCGCTCATCGTTTCCATGACCAGTACCGAGTTGATCGACGAGTATCTGGGCGCCTCGGGCGAGGTGAAGCTTGGGCGGCATGACTGGGAGTTGCTCGCACGCTACGCTGCGCTGCAAGCCGGGCGGTTTTGTCGGCTCGGTTGTAACGACTGCGAGGGCAGCTGCCCCGAGGGAGTCGACATCGCGGAGGTGCTGCGCGCCCGCATGTACGCGGTCGACTACGGCGACCACCGGCTCGCGCGCGCCGAATACGCGCTCATCGGCGGCGGCGGGGCGAGCGCGTGTTTGACCTGCGCGCACCAACGCTGCATGGAGGCTTGCCCGAGCGGCGTTCCGATTGCACGCTACACGCGCGAAGCGGCTTTACTAGGCTGATCATGACGCAAGATGCGATCCCAGGCCCGACGCCGGCTGCGCGCTTTTTCGCCCACTTTCTCTTCATCCTCGCGGCGTGGACCTTGGTCATCAAGTACTTCTTCCCGGTCGCCTACGCGGCCGCCGAGGGTGTCCCGCTGACGACCTACGTGTTCTTGGACTTCTGGTGGGTGGTGCACATCTGGCTGGGCTGGGCCCTACTGACCGGACAGCGCTACGGCTTTGCCCTCGGAGTGGCGGTCTCGATAGTGGAAATCGTCATCGTGGTGACCAAGTTCGCCATGTTTCTGCCGGCGCCGCAGTGGACCATCTGGCGCACCAACTGGTTCATCAACAAGTGCTTCGTCCTCGCTTGCTTCTGCGGCTTGCTGGCGTATCTGCTGGCCAATGCGGGAAGGTTGCGCGCACCGCGGGCCGCTGCGCGAGGGATTTGATATACCCGTCTGGGTAGGGGCATCAATACCTAGTCGGGACGAGGCGTTGGTAGGTATACCCCTCAGGGTTGGAGTCCAATTGGGCGACTCCCTGGATGACGACGAAGCGGCCTTCGCGAAGGTTGCGGATATTGTTCTCGAGCTTGGTTTGGGTGCTCGCTCCCATCAGGAGATGAAGGCCGAGACGCGGAGATCGAGTCGCCCGCGAGCTTTCGACCGCGGCTTCCAGCCACTGCACCGTCTTTCGGCTCTGGTCTTCCATGCTGAGCACGCGAAATCCGAGCGCTTGTAGGAGGTGCTCTAGCCTTCCCGGTGTGTCGAGGAAGCTGATGGACGGCTCGTTCGCCCAGGGTACGGGATAGTGAAGCTCGCCTCCTTGTCCTCGAAAGATGTCGTGAAAGGCGAATCGGCCGCCAGGGGTGAGTACCCGGGCGATCTCGGCATAGAAACCGTCTTTGTCTTCGATGTTCATCTGCGCCGCCTCCGTCCAGGCAACGTCGAAGCTGGCGCGCGGAAAAGGTAGGCTGAGCGCGCTGCCGCGGTGAAACGCGGTCATCTCGGAAAGGCCGAGTAGGCGCGACAGGGCTGCGGCCGCCTCGATGTATTCACCCGTCAGATCGATGCCGGTGACCCGGCAAGCGCGCTCGCTGGCGAGGTAGCGCGCCGAGCCGCCCAGGCCGCAACCTAAGTCGAGCACGTGCATGCCCGCTTCGATCCCGACTCGATCGGCGAGCTCGATGGTGGCCGCTCTGCCGCCGACGTGAAACTCGTCTACCGGCGCGAGATCGGCCGGCTGGAGGCTCCCCACGTCTTTGCCCATGCTTTGCAGGGTGCGCAGGATAGTGTCGAGAAGGCCGCCGCGGGTGTAGTGCGCTTCGATTGAATCGGTAGCCGTCATGCTGCCGTCCGGTCGTGTTTCGCCAATCATACCCGCAGCCTGTCGTGCGCTTGCGGCCTCGATGCGCGCTGGTGTGCATGCGGCAGCGTTTGCGCGACAATAGCGATTATCCCGTGCGGTCCCATTGGCGCAATCCCGTGTTCAAGGTCACCCGTATTGCAGGCGCGCTCGGCGCCGAAGTCTCCGGCATCGATCTGGCGGCTCCGCTCGCGCCGGAGGCGACGGCCGAGATTCGCCGCGCGTTGCTCGACCATCTGGTGATGTTCTTTCGCGATCAGTTTCTCACTCCTGCGCAGTTGCTCGCCTTCGCGCGCGCGATGGGCGAGCCGGTCGAGTATCCGCTGCTCAGGGGGTTGCCGGACTTTCCGCATGTCATCGAGATAGCGAAACTCGAGCACGAGCGCCACAACTTCGGTGGTATCTGGCACTCCGACACGGCCTATCTTGAGTTTCCGCCGATGGGCTCCATGCTACTCGCGCGCGAAGTGCCGCCGGTGGGCGGTGATACGCTGTTCGCCAATCAGTACTTGGCGTATGAAGCCTTGTCGCCCGGATTGCGGAGAATGCTGGACGGGCTGGTAGCCATCAACAGCTCCGCCAAAGCCGACGCGACTAAGACGCGTGAAGACCGAATGCGAACCAATGCGCGCGAGGGAGCCGCGCGGGAGTACGTCGCAGAGCATCCGGTGGTACGCGCGCACCCGGAGACAGGCCGCAGGGCGCTATACGTCAATGTCGCACACACGGTGCGCTTCAAGGATATGAGCGAGACGGAGAGCGCACCGCTGTTGAACTACCTATTCGCGCACCAGGTCGTGCCGGAGTTCACCTGCCGCTTCCAATGGCGGGTCGGTTCGCTGGCGTTTTGGGACAACCGTTGTGCACAGCACAATCCGATCAACGACTATCACGGCTACCGTCGCGTCATGCATCGAGTAACCCTAGCGGGCGAGCGGCCACGCGACGAAAGC
The DNA here is from genome assembly GCA_964539965.1 of uncultured Burkholderiales bacterium. Lineage (GTDB taxonomy): Bacteria > Pseudomonadota > Gammaproteobacteria > Burkholderiales > JALYOK01 > CAZILI01. The sequence continues at coordinate 3,029 of CAZILI010000298.1, forward strand.
TGAAACGACCTGAAACGAGAGGAAACCGGGTATGACTTCGTTCGAACCCGCGCAACCGGGCCGACGCTTCGACGACTTCCAGGTCGGGCAGACGTTTCGCACCTATCGCCGCACGCTCACCGAGACCGATCTGGTCAACTTCACCCAGTTTGCCGGCCTGAAATTGCCGATCTTCATCGACGCCGAGGCGGCACGGCAGTCGGCGCACGGGGGCCGCATCATGCCGGGCTTTCTGACGGCCTCGGTGTCGGCGGGAATGCTCGAAAGCGTGGTCGGCGACCGAATCCTCGCAGCGCTCGGGATGGACGAGTTCCGCTTCAAGATGCCGGTTCGCCCCGGCGATACGCTCGGCGCGGAAGTCCGCGTCGACCGAAAGAAGGAGACCAGCGACCCCTCGCGCGGGGTCCTGACCTTGCACGTGAAGCTCGTCAACCAGCATGACCAAGCGGTCCTGGAGTATCTCGTGACGCTGCTGTTGGAGAGATAAAAATATACCTATTTTCATGGCATTTGCGGTAGAATCTCATCTCATTTCTAAGAACACGAGCGTCTTGCAATGGGTGTCAGGGAGCGACTCCTTGCAGTGAGCAGGCTCTTTCTTCTGGGGCTCACCCTGGTCCTGACTTGCGGGACGGGGGTTGTGGCGGGCGCGACCTTGTCCGAGCGCGGGGCGGACGATCTGGCCGACCTGGGAGTGCTTTTACGTGGTGCGGAAGAACCCTTCCCCGCACGCGCGGCCGACCTTGCCGGCTTCTTGGCACAACGCAAAGAGGTCGATAAGGTCTCGCTGTTCGGCGGTACCTATTGGTTGTACGCGGAGATCTCCCACGACAGAAGCGAAACCGACTGGGTGCTAGACCCGAACAACACCCTGATCGAACGGGTAGAGGCTTGGATCTACAGCGCCGACAGCGTTCAGCGGCTCGAGTCGGGATACCGCGCCGAGCATGAGTACATGCTGCACTACGGCAAGAGAATCCGCTTGCCGCCAGGCGTTACTCACCGTGTACTGGTCAAGTTCTCTAGCCCCTATTTCGCCTCGTACCCGCGTTTCGAGCTTCTGCCCGAAGGGGCGTATCGCACCAAGGTGGCGCGAGAGAACGCCCTGGCGATCGGCGCGCTCGGTGCGGTCGTCGCGCTTGCGCTGTTCTATCTGTTCATCTACTTGCTTACCCGAGAGAAGGATCAGCTGTACTACTCGGCCTACCTGATCTGGTTTTCTCTCGGTTGGGCGTTCGTATTTCACGTCCCCGCGCATTTGTTCGGGCTGCGCGATCTGCGTTTGCACTACATGCCGTTTTTCTTGCTATCGCCATTGAGCGCCCTGTTCTGCATAGAATTCTTAAAGCTGCGCCTTCACTTCCCGCGTCTGGCGCTCGCCTGCTACGCGGTCGGCGCCCTGTCTCTGCTGTTGCTGCCGAGTAGCTTCTTTGCCTTGAGCTATGCGCATGTGCTGGCGACTGCGGTGATTAGCCTATGGCTGCCGCTCGCCCTGGTTTGCGGCGTTCTCTGCTGGCGAGCGGGCTACCGCCCGGCGCGTTTCTTTGTGCTGGCGTTTGCCGCGCTCATCGTGCCGGGCGTGCTCATCTTGCCGGCGAACGTGGGGCTGATGCCGGATTTGGTCGAGAATGCCGAGCTGCTCACCTTGACCGGCGGGGCGGTGGATGCGATGTTGCTTGCGTTTGCGCTCGCCGAGAAGATCAAGCTCCTGGGCGAAGAGAAGGACAACTACCTCTCACGCCTAAATCAAGCGCTGGTACTGTCGCGCACCGATGCCATGACCGGGATCGGCAACCGTCATGCGTTCGATCTGATGTTCGAGCAAGAACTCAAGCTGTCGTTTATGCGCGCAGACCAGGATCGTCCGATCTTGGTGTTGGTTGACCTGGACGGCTTGAAGTCGATCAACGATGCGTTCGGCCACGCCCGCGGCGACGACCTGTTGCGGGCCTTTGCCGACGCGCTACGGCACCTGGAAGGCGACGGCATCAGTTGCTATCGCCTGGGCGGAGACGAGTTTGCGGTCTTCGCCCGTCGCCGCCACGAGACGAATCTACAGCGGGCGCTGGCCGAGATCGAGCAGGCGCTGCGGGCGCGCGGCTTCGCTGACTCGGGGGTGAGCTTCGGCGTTGCCCACGCCAGCTCGACCAGCGTGCCGGGTGAGCTGTTCAACACCGCAGACCGGCGCATGTACGAGCACAAGGCGCAGAAGAAGCAGCGCCGGGCGGCCGCGGTTCCCTGAACGGTTTTCCGCGCCCGCCTCGAATACTACATTAGCGGTCTTTTTCGCCTTTTATCACCGTCGGTTAGCCGCAGTTCGCACGGGCAGCGTGCATGCCGCCCCACGCCGCGGC
>CAZILI010000299.1:0-5370 GCA_964539965.1 uncultured Burkholderiales bacterium
GGCAATGTCCCTAGACCTGTTGAACGAAGGCGAAGTGACGTGCTCCAAATTCGTATGTTACGCGAGCTTACGTTGAGAGTGGGTCTGCACGTGTTCGACCATCGCAGCGATGAGTGCCTTGATGTCGCGAAAGCCGCGCACGGCGCGAAAGCCGCGTGAAGCTTCGTGCAGCGAGAAGCCCACCCAGCGCAGGATCATGCTGGCATCCTTCCAACGCTTGACGTTTCGACTGTAGTGCGCGATCGAGCCGTTGAGGTTCTCGATGGCGTTGGTGGTGCGTAGACTGCGATAGAGTGCACCGCACACACCGAGTCGGATCAGGGTAAGCGTTTCTTCCAGCCCCTCGCACAAGCTCGCCGCCGCCCCAGGATGCTTGGTTTTGAGCGAATGCGCCAGGCGCTGCAGTTGGCGCTTGGCCAGTTCGGCATCGCTGCTGTCCCAAGCATCGCGCATGGCTTTGGCCACGCTCGGCTGCATCGACTCCGGCAGGTGGCCAAGCACATTGCGTCGTTTATGTTCCTGGCAGCGGTGCACCAGCGCGTGGGCACCGAACACTGCGCCGATCGCCCTGCGCAACGCCTTGCCGCCGTCGATCACCCACAAGCGCGGCACATCGGCAGCGAGCCCGCGATCGACCAGATCACTGAGCAGGGCACGCACCACTTCGGTCTTCTCGGTACTGCCCTGGCGAATGCCCAGCACATGCTTCTTGCCCTGGGAATCGAAGCCCAAGCACACCAACACGACGCTGTCGCGATAGTGCACCCCGTCGATCATGATCACCGGCAGATCGGCAGCAATCGGTGCCGACAACCATGTCTTGAGCTGCGCGCTGGAGAGCGCCACGAAGCGGCGCGAGAGCGCACTCTTGGATACCGCGCTTTGATCCTGCCCCGCCGGCAAGCGATCCAACGCCGCGGCGTAGCCGGCTTGACACGCCGGCAGCGATGGCCGCCAGCGTGGCGGCATTCAGCGGATCGCGATGCGTGGCCCACAGATAGCTGGGCAAGGCCAGTTCTCCTTGCTCCAGATCGCGCGCACGCGGACGCTTGATGCCGATGCGCCGTCCGCCCAGGGTAACCGAGCTATGCGTCGTGCCCCCACGCAGCGCGCGACGATCTGCATCAGGAATGCCTCTCGGACCACACAAGGCGCTGCGCTCGGCTTCCATCATCGCCGCCAGCACGCCTTTGCCGGCTTCGATGCACAAGCCTAAAAACGCGCTCTTAACCTCGCGCAGCACCCCTGCAACCGGCAGCGAGAGTTGAACTTGCCCCGATACCTCTTGCAGCGTCGGACCGGTAGAACGGGCAGAACCGTTTTTCGTGCGAAACTTCATCTTGGTGGCTCCTTTCTTTTGCTTGGCAGCGCCTGCATACCATATGCAGGCGAAAGGAGCCGCCACTTCAACCGCTCAGTTCAGCATAATCTGGGACATTCCCCACACCTTGGGTCGAAACTGAGAGTGCTCGGCTCGGGGTCAAAATGCTTGTCCCGGCCCGCGCTACTCACTAGCGCACGCGACGACGATTTCTTCGAACGGCGTCTCGGCCGGCCGAAGCAGACATGATGGTAAGACCAGCCAGCAGCACGCACAGCAGGCGGAGAAGAAACCCGAGCGCGAATGCTGCGAGGGCGAAGACACCGAGGAAGACCGCACCAGATCGCTTCCACGTCGGGACGCCCACTTCGGGGCGCTTTGCGAGCGCCATTCTTGACCCTCTATCTTCGATCGTCTTCATCTCGGGTTGCGTAAGGCACGTGCCAACCAAATCTGTCCGATAGCTCCGCCTTGCGCAAACACGAAACGATAGCCGTTTTCGTCCTTGCTATTCCCCACCTTGTACAGCCCTGCGCGCCGAATGGCGAACTCGAAGTCACCGGACTTTCCGTCGCGCGAGCGCCGCGGCGCGCAGGCGGGTCCGACAGGCAAGCTAGGCTCACGATCCTTTCTCACCGTCTCCGGTGCAATCTACACCGGAATCGGCGAAGGCGAGGGCTATGCGCCAGTCAGCCTCAATGGCGAACGACCGTCGAAGGTATGTGTCGGCGTAAGAGTCGGCACTACCTGGGTGGGTACCGATGCACGTACGTACCTCCTACGCGGTCTCCCTTTACGACCGCCTGATTACCCTCCCGTCCCAGCGCTCGCCTCGTTTCATCGATGTGTACATCAACGGCGCGTTCGCTCAGCGCGTGCGGTGGTAGCAAGAGCGCTCTGACCCACGCTAGCGTGCAACCGTGGAACGCAACGCATTGAAAAAACCGACGGCTCTCGCGCAAGACGCGATGCCGCCCAAGCGGCTGTTGAAAGACTACGAGGTCGAAGCCCGGTACGGAATCTCACGCTTCACCCTGCGGGCCGATCGCACCCATGAACGCAGATTCAAGTTCATTAAGACCGGACGCAGTGTCTACTACCGAATTGAAGACATCGAGACGATGTTGGAACGACATGTGGTCGGGAGTTTCTCTCCATAGCCCGCAGACCGAATTTCGTTAGACAGCACCGCTAACGCCGCGGCAAGCATTCAGGCGCTCCTGAGGGGCGCCCTTCGGCAAGCTTGCGATTCCTCGTCACTTCTAACTCTGCGGTTTACGCGAGGCCCGTATTCGTCTTGAAAGATGGGACCTATACAACGCCCATACAAAGAAAGCAGGTCAAACGAGGAGTGCGCGCAACTATTTGATCTTATGGTAGGCCGTGCTGGATTCGAACCAGCGACCAACGGATTAAAAGTCCGCTGCTCTACCAGCTGAGCTAACGGCCCACGCGAAAGAGGCCGCATTTTAGTTTCTCGGTCGAGGCACTGTCAAAGTTTGAAGCGAGCCGGGCGCCGGATCGGCTGCGTCGACGCGCCAATACAAGTACTTCATCGTCAGCGCAGCGCCCGCGACGATGGCGGCCAGAGTGATGAACGATCCGAGGGCCAGGGTGGAGACGCCCGAGATCCCCTGCCCGATCGTGCATCCCATGGCCGTGACGCCGCCGAATCCCATCAAGAGCGCGCCGAGAATGTGCCGCCACGTATCCGGCACGGAGGTAAAGGTCTCGAAGCGGAACTGTTTGGTTGCCAGCGCGTACGAGGCCGATCCCACTGTCACCCCCAAGCTGGCGGCGATGCCGAATGTCACGCTGAGCGATCGGTCCGACCACAACGTGAGCAACTCCAATAGGTAGGCGATAGGCGCGACGAAACTCAGCGACTCGGCGGCCTTGCTATTGGTGCCGAAAAAGGTTTCTTCCAATGTATTTGGGTCTTCACCGAAGCCCAGATGCCCCGTGACATACCAACCGGCGGCGACCAGCGCGCCGACGACCAAACCGCCGAATACATAGTCAGGCGCCGCCCGAAAATCTCGATCCTTGAAGACGAACACGAACAATAAACCGGCAATGACCAGCGCCAACAGCCAGCGTAGCCCCGGAGCCGCAAGGAGAGCGGGCAGATCTTGACCCCGCGCGCCGAAATCGATGGCGACCGAGTCGAGCACGCGGACGCGAAACACGCCGAACACGCCGCGCAAGGTCATCGAGGCCGACACGCCCAGCACGATGAGCACCACCAATGCCTTCAAGCTGCCGCCGCCGACGCGCACTAGCGTCCGGTTGCCGCAACCGGAGGCGAGCGTCATCCCGACACCGAACAAAGCGCCGCCAACCAAGTGAGATAGCCAATTGAGCTTGGGCCGCGGATAGATGGATCTGCTCAAGTCGAACAAGCCGAGAATGTGCAAGGCGTTCGCGCCTAGGATAGCCACCGCGATGGCAAGCAGCCACATGCGCATGCGCCGCCAGTCGCCCATGTTGACGACATCGGAAACCGCTCCCATGGTGCAGAAGCGCGACCTGTTGGCGACCGCACCAAACAGCACGCCGAGCGCGAATCCAAGCCATGAAACTAGGAGCGGGGCGGAAAGAGGCGGCACGGTGTCGGCGCCGGTCCGGCTCAAGGCGAAGTAAGTATGAGGTGCCTTGGGGTGCGGCGCCGAGTTGGCGCCGTCCGCCTATTTTTTGGTGAGCCGCGTACGGGCCTTGCCGGCCGCGTCCGAATTCGGATATTTGGCGATGATTTCTTCCAAGGTTGCGCGCGCTGCGACGCCGTCGCCCATGTCGTTCTGTACGGTGGCGATGTTGAGCAGCGCGTCTGGCACTTTCGGCGAGTCGGGATAGCGTTTGATCAGCCCCTGGTGGGTCGCGAGGGCCGACTTGAGATCCTTCATGTTGTAGTAGCTGATCCCACTCCAATACTGTGCGTTCGGCGCCAGCAGACTCGAGGAGTGTTGATCGATGAAACTCTTGAACGCCGTCACGGCAGCTTGATAGTCGCCCGTGCGGAAGATGCGATGCGCCTCTTCGTAGGCTTTGATGTCGGCGCCCGCTTCGGCCGGCACGCCGGCACTCGGCTTGCTCACCACCGCGCCTGCTGCGGCGGCCGAGGCGGGGGTGGGTGGTTTGGGCGTCGTGGCGCTCGGTGGCTTCGTTGGCGCTGTAACAGCGGGCTTGGCTTCGTCGGGGGCGGCCGAGCCCTCGGGTGCATCCTTTCCCGCCGCAGTTGACGGCCGCGGCGGAACCGGAGGCTTGGCCGCCGCCGATGGGCTGGTCGTCGGCGCAGCGGCGGTTCCGGCGGCAGGCGTCGCGCTCGGCGTCGGCGCACTGACAGGAGCACTGACCGGGGGAGTAACAGGGGGGGCCGCTGCAACGCTCGGACTCGGGGTCGAAGCGGCCTTGGGCTCGTCCGGCGGCGTGTGCGCTGCACTCGCGTCGGCGCCCGTCGTACCTTCGGCAGGCGCAGGACTTGCCGCGGCAGAAGCACCGCCCTTCTCCAAACTACGCAGACGCGTATCAAGGTCGAGATACAGCTCGCGTTGGCGCTTCTGAGTCGTCTCGATCTGATTCGTTTGCAATTCCAATTGTCCGCGCAGCTTGCTCAACTCGACGTTCAGCTGCTCAATCTGACTCGCCAGCTCGACCAAACCCAAACTTTTGATCGAGCCTTCCAGACGCTTGAACCGCTCGTCGAGAGACTTGTTCTGTTGCTGGACCTCACTGCGCAACTCTGAAATCTGTCGGCGCGCTTCGACGTCTTCGCTATCGAAAATCCCAGCCAGCGCGGCGCCGGGAAGCAGAAGGGGCAACAAAACAAGTGTTTTCCGCATCAGTGTTACTCACCCTGGTAGACAATGTCAGTGCGGCGGTTCTGTGCCCACGCCGCCTCGTCGTGCCCGGGCGCGCGCGGCTTCTCCTCACCAAAACTGACGGTTTCGATCTGATTTTCCTTCACCCCGAGCACCAGCATCCAGCGTCGCACGCTATCGGCGCGACGTTGGCCGAGCGCCAAGTTGTATTCCCGGCTACCACGCTCGTCC
>CAZILI010000300.1:0-5324 GCA_964539965.1 uncultured Burkholderiales bacterium
TTTGCCGAGCGTGCAGGCAGAGTTCGGTGTCGCGCGCGCCGACGCCTCGCTGCCCTACACCTTGACCATGATCGGCTTCGGCCTGGGCGGAGTCCTCATCGGGCGCCTGGCGGACCGCTTCGGCGTGATGCCACCGGTGATGGCCGCGGCCGTTGCGCTGGCGCTCGGCTACGCCGCCGCGAGCGCGAGTTCGCATATCTGGCAATTCACCCTCGCGCAAGGCGTGCTCATCGGCGCCGGCAGCTCCGCCACCTTCGCACCGCTGCTGGCCGATGTGTCGCTATGGTTCACGCGCCGGCGCGGGGTCGCGGTCGCGATCTTTGCCAGCGGCAACTATCTCGCCGGCGCGCTTTGGCCACCGGTCGTGCAGCATTTCATTGCCGTGTCGGGCTGGCGCGCCACCTACTTCGGAGTCGGGGTGTTTTGCCTGGCCACCATGCTACCTCTCGCCTCACTCTTGCGCCGCCGCGCGCCCGCCGCCGCGGCGCCTGCATCGGGTGGAAAGGCCGTCGCGGTGTATGCGCACGCACTGGGCCTGCGCCCGGCAGCGCTGCAAAGCCTGCTGGTGGTCGCCGGCCTCGGCTGCTGTGTGGCCATGTCGATGCCGCAGGTGCACATCGTCGCCTACTGCAGCGACTTGGGCTACGGACCCGCGCGCGGCGCACAGATGCTCTCGCTCATGCTCGCCTGTGGTATCGCGAGCCGGCTCGCGTTCGGCTGGATATCAGATCACATCGGCGGGCTGCGTACTCTGCTGCTAGGCTCGAGCCTGCAAGCGCTCGCCTTGCTGCTGTTCGTGCCGTTTCGCAGCCTGCCTTCGCTGTACCTGATATCCGCGCTGTTCGGCTTGTTCCAAGGCGGTATCGTGCCTTCCTATGCCATCATCGTGCGTGAATTCTTCCCCCCCGCCGAAGCCGCCACGCGCATCAGCTTGGTGTTTACCGCAACCTTGTTCGGCATGGCGCTCGGAGGTTGGATGTCGGGCGCGATCTTTGACTGGTCAGGCTCCTATACCGCGGCCTTCGCCAACGGCGTGCTGTGGAACCTGCTCAATCTCTTGATCGCCGGCTGGCTGTTGCGGCGGTCGATGAGTGCACGGCACGCCGCCACGGCGCATCACTCCTCGATGCGATAGACCTTCGCGGCGGTATGGCGAAACACATTCGCCCGCGTGCCCTCGTCGTAAGGCGCCAGGGCGTCGCGATAAGCTTGGATCAAACTCGCGTAATCGGTCCACAGTTTCTCGATCGGAAAGTTCGATCCGAAAAGACAGCGCTTGGCGCCGAACTTCCGTAGCGATTCTTGCACCATCTGTGCGATGAAGGCCGCGTCGTTGCGCCGCGCGAAGGTACCCAAGCCGGAGAGTTTCACATACACGTTCGGACAGGCGGCGAGCCGCTCCATGCCCGCGAGCCAGGCCGCCTCGCCTTCGGTCGAGCGGTCCTCCAACATGCCGGCGTGTTGCAGAATGAAATTCGTACGCGGGAAATCGCCGGCGAGCCGGGCCGCGTCGAGCATTTGCCCCGCAAACACTTGCAGATCGAAACACCAACCGTAGTCGGCGAGGTGGGCGAGATTACGGCGAAACAAGGCGTCGTTCATGACATCGGGACGGCTGGCGAAGCGGTACTTTGGGTTCTCGTGCCAATGCAGTTGCATACGCACGCCGCGCACCAAACGGTAGTTGGCCAGGCGATCGAGTTGGGAGCGCAGCTCCGGCACTGAGAAATCGGCATAGGCTACGATGGCGTGCGGCCATCCTGTGTCGTCCGCGCAACGCTGAACCCAAGCCGCCTCGTCCTCGAAGCGCTCCTTCGCCCAGTTCGCCTGCACATACACCGAGCGCCGGACGCCGCTGGCGCGCGCATCGGCCAAAAATTCGTCGATCAGATAGTCGCGGCGGATCGCCTCGTAAGCGCCGAAGATGCGCGGCTGGATCGGCCCAGTCAGCCAGGGCAGATCCTGCTGGCGCCAAATGTGGTGATGCGCATCGATGAGCACTTGTGTCATGGAGGACTAGTGTAGACTGTCTTGGGATGCAATCCGTGATTCTCCAATCCAGTCGAGTGCGCCCCGCGCATCGGCGCGGATGACATGGTGCGTGGGACGCACCCTACGCACGCACCGCCCCACGCGTCGCCGAACCGTCGGATGCGCCCTGCGCACCGCCGTTCGGTCGCTCAATTCGCGACGTGTGCCTTGCGCAAGATCTCCCTGGGGCTCGGCGCAGCCCTATTGCTCTGTCTGGGCACCGTGCGAGCGGGCGAAAGCGACGGCATCCTCCTCATCGCCAAGCCGGAAATGCGCGACCCGATCTTTGCCAAGACCGTGGTGCTCGTGCTGCACGAGAGCGAAGGGCCGGTCGGCGTAGTTCTCAATCGCCCGCTCGGTCTGCGCCTAAGCGCCGTGTTCGAAGACGACGAGCGCCTGCGCAATAGCAACGAACGGCTCAATTTCGGAGGGCCGCTGCGCGACCGATCGCTCGTATTCGTGTTTCGCGCTACCGCTCCCGAGGAGCGTGCGCTACCGGCATTCGACGACATCTACTTGAGCAAGGACCCGGACTTGCTGCGCGAACTGCTACAGCGCCCGGAGCCGTTGAAGGACTTACGCGTGTTCGCCGGCTACGCCGGATGGGCGCCCGGTCAGCTGGAAGCGGAGGTCAAGCGCGGCGACTGGCTTACGCTGCCGCCCGAAGCAGAGATCGTGTTTTCGCGCGACGCGGCGTCGATGTGGCCGAACCTGCTGCAGCGCGCGAGTTCACGCTCAGTCAACGCGCCGTCCAGCCGCCGTCTACCGGTAGTGCAATTCCCGTAATCGACGCCGCCGCGGGCGAACACAAGAACAGCGCGAGTTCGCCTAGCTCGTCGACTTCAACGAAACGCTTGGTCGGCTGCACGGCGAGGATGACGTCGCGGATCACCCGCTCCTCGGACAAGTCGTGCACTTTCGCCTGATCCTTGATCTGCGCCTCGACCAATCCGGTACGCACGTAACCCGGGCAGATGGCATTACAGGTGATGCCGCTTTCCGCCGTTTCGAGCGCCACCACCTTGGTGAGGCCGACCAGCCCGTGCTTGGCGGCGACGTAAGCCGACTTGAACGGAGAGGCGACCAAGCCGTGGGCAGAAGCGACATTGATGATGCGGCCGAACTTGCGCGTCCGCATACCGGGCAGCGCCGCTTTGATCGCGTAGAAGCTCGCAGACAGATTGATCGCCAGAATCTGTTCCCACTTCTCCGCCGGAAACTGCTCCAGCGGCGCGACGAACTGAATGCCGGCGTTATTGACCAAGATATCCACTGCGCCGAAGGCACTTTGCGCGGCGCCGACCATGCCTGCGAGCTCGTGCGGTCGGGTCATGTCGGCATCCGAGTAGCGAACCTGCACACCTGTTTGCGCGGCAATCTCAGCGCGCACCCGCTCGACCTCGGCGCGGTCACCGAGGCCGTTCAGCATCACGCTGGCTCCCGCGCGCGCCAAGGCGCGCGCGATGCCCAAGCCGATGCCGCTGGTTGAACCGGTGACGACAGCCGACTTTCCCTGAAGCACTACGGAGCCCTCACTTCCACGCCGGCGCCCTGCTCCACGCATTTCACCACGGTGGTGAAGTCTTCCTGCGCGCCGATGCGCTCGCAGGCCTGCGCCCATAGCTCGCGCACGGCTGTACCCACCGTCATAGGCACGCCCATCGCTTGCGCTTCCTCCATGCAGAGCTTCACGTCCTTGTACATCAGTCCACTGGCGAAGCCGAAATTGAACAAGCGCGGCAAGATCGCGCGCGGAAACTTATCTTGCGAAGCGGAATTGCGTCCCGTGCCGGCGTTGATTACCTCGAGCATGATGCGCGGGTCAAGCCCCGCTTTCACTCCCATGACCATCGCTTCCGAGGTAATCGCCATCGCGGTCGCGGACAGCAAGTTGTTGGCGAGCTTCATGGTCTGCCCTAACCCCGCGCGCTCGCCGAGATAGAACACCTTGCCCAAGATCTCCAGCACCGGACGGAGCGCTTCGACCACAGCCTGCGGGCCGGAAGTCATAACCGCGAGCGTGCCCTTTTGCGCGCCCGATACCCCGCCGCTCACCGGCGCATCGATCGCGGTAATGCCTTTAGCGCGCAGTGCGGCGGCCACCTCTTGCGCCACCCGAGCGCCGGTGGTGGAAAGATCGACGTAGGTCTTGACCGCGCCGCCGGCCGCGATACCGTTCTCGCCCAGCGCGACCTGACGGACGACATCGGGTGTCGGCAGACTGACCAGCACCGTGTCGACTGCGGAGGCGACCGCAAGCGGAGAATTCGCGGCGCGCGCGCCGCGCGCGATGAACGGAGCGAGCACGTCCTGCCGCGTGTCGCAAATCGTCAACGCGTAGCCCGCGTCCAGCAGACGCGTCACCATGCGCGCGCCCATTTGACCCAATCCAATGAAGCCGATTTCCTTCGTCACTTGTTTCTTCTCCCACTAAGCGATGCGCGGCGCGCACCGAAATCGTTTAGCAAACCTACTCCGAGAACGCCGGCAACAGCCGGCCTACCACTTCACCAAAACCGATGCGGGCGGCGCCGTCCTTGTGGCACCAGGCCCGCATGATGACAGCATCCCCGTCCTGCAAGAAGGCCCGCGTCTCCCCGGCCACATCCAGTGGCGCCTTGCCCGCCGCCGACAGCTCCAACAGCGAGCCGGCCTCGTTCGCCACAGGGCCGGACTGCGTACCGGTACCCAACAGATCACCCGGCTGCAGATTGCAGCCGTTCACCGTGTGATGGGCGATCATCTGCGCCACGCTCCAATAGCAGTAGCGGAAGTTCGACTGCGAGAGCCGCGCCGGCATGCGCCCGCTGCTGCGCATGGCTTCCGTCTCGAGCAACACCTCGAGATTGATGTCGAACGCGCCGGCAGCGCGGTTGTGCGGGCAATCGAGGTAGGCGAGCGGCTGCGGATCGCTTGACGGTCGCGTCCATGCTGCGCGGTACGGCGCGAGAGCCTCCAGGGTGAGGATCCAGGGTGAAATGGTGGTGGCAAAACTCTTCGCGAGAAACGGCCCGAGCGGCTGATATTCCCAACCCTGAATGTCGCGCGCCGACCAGTCGTTCAACAGACACAGTCCGAAGGCATGCCCCTCGGCCGCATCGATCGGAATACGCGTGCCGAGCTCGTTGCCCACGCCGATGAACACACCCATCTCCAGCTCGTAATCCATGCGCCGGCTTGCGCCGAACACCGGTGCCGGCGCGCCCTGCGGCATGGTCTGTCCGATCGGGCGACGGATTTGCTGGCCGGAGACGCCGATCGAGGAAGCCCGGCCGTGGTAAGCAATCGGCACC
>CAZILI010000301.1:0-5308 GCA_964539965.1 uncultured Burkholderiales bacterium
GGAGTCTTTCTCTATGTAGAGGTCCTTGGAGGGGACGTACGCTTCGGGTTGGTAGTAGTCATAGTAGGACACGAAGTACTCGACCGCGTTCTCCGGCAGGAACTCGCGCATCTCAGAGTACAGCTGCGCCGCCAGCGTCTTGTTCGGCGCCAAGATGAGAGCAGGCCGGCCGAGCCGAGCGATGACGTTGGCCATGGTGTAGGTCTTGCCCGAACCGGTGACGCCGAGCAGCGTCTGATACGCCAAACCGTCTTGGATGCCTTCGACCAACTTCTCGATAGCTTCAGGCTGATCTCCGGCCGGCGGAAACGGCTGGAAGAGTTTGAATGGACTACTTGCAAATTCCAGAATCATGCGTATAATCGCGCGCTTTCTTTAACGAACCACGGGGGGTTGTCGTGAAATGGAAAGCAAGCCAAAGGCCGTCCATTTGTTCGGTGAACTTTTCTCGTGCCCGCGCGACTCGAAGCTCATGCTGCATTCCGAGTACTTGCGCGAGGAGTGTCTACGCCTAGTTCGTGAGAGCGAATTAACGGTCGTCGGGGACTGCTTCTACCAGTTCCCTGGTGTCGGCTCAGGCGTAACCGGCACCGTCATTCTAGCGGAATCCCATCTCGCATTGCACACCTGGCCCGAGTCCGGCTATGTCAGTCTCGATGTGTTCGTGTGCAACTACACCGAGAATAACCGCCCCAAGGCCATCAAGCTATTCGACTCGCTGGTCAAGCTATTCAAGGCCGGTCGCTACAATGCGACCGAACTGCACCGCGAACAGCCATGAGCGAAATGCTCAGGCTGGACGAGTGGCTGAATCCAGAAACCGGTTACTTCTTCACCGCCGCCAAGCTGCTGGAGAAAACAAAATCTCCTTATCAGGAGATCGAGATGTACGACACGCCGTTTCTGGGCAAGCTGCTGCGCATCGACGACTGCTTCATGGTGTCGGAGAAGGACGAGTTCTTCTATCACGAGGCGCTCGTCCACGTCGCCGCCACGAGTCACCCTGCGCCGAAGCGCGCGCTCATCATCGGGGGAGGCGACGGTGGCTCCTCCGAAGAGATGCTCAAGCATCCAAGCATGCAGAAGCTCACCTTGGTCGAACTCGACCAAGTGGTGATCGACTTCTGCAAGAAGCATTTATGGCAGGTTCACCGCGGCGTATTCGACAACCCGAAGCTCGAAGTCGTGGTGACTGACGGGCTTCGCTACGTGGCGGACGCCAAAGAGAAGTTCGATCTGATCGTGCTGGACCTGACCGACCCGTTCGGCCCGTCGCAATTGCTGTACAGCCAGAAGTTCTACAACGATTGCCGCTTGGCGCTGGCGCCCGGTGGCGCGTTGACGTTACACGTGGAGTCGCCGGTGACGCGGCCGCAGCTTTACGCGCGCATCGTGAAAACGCTTGAGAGCGTGTTCAAGGTTGTGCGCCCATATTCCCTGCACATTCCGATTTACGGAACCTATTGGGGCATGGCCAGCGCTTCCGACAGCCTCGATCCGTACCTGCTTAGCGCGGATGAGATCGATCGACGCATCAAAGCGCGCGGCCTTTCGCACTTGCAGTTCTACAACGGCGACATGCATCGCGCCATGTTCGCCATGCCCAACTACCAGAGAGAGCTGCTCGCCGGAGCCGGCGCGCCCATTCAGCAAGGCGAGACGCTTATCGCTCGCACTTGAGAGGCAAAGCGCCGCGCCCTACGGCGCGGCGCGCAGCTTGGGCGTAGCGCTTGTGCCGCCAAGCTCCAGATCGTCTTGCAGCCTACGCCCGCCCATCGACAGGGTGGCGTTGAGTTGACCGCTCACTTCCGAGTCGCCGCTCAGTCGCACTTGCCCGCGCGCGCTGAGCGCGCCGGCCGTTAGCTCCAGACCACGCAAGTCGTAGCCGCCGCGGACCGATTGAAATTGACCTCGCAGCTGTTTGAACGGCGTCACCCCGCCATAGATCTCGCGTGGCGCGTTTTGCATCGCTCGCGTCAAATCCAGGCGCGCGAGTTCACCGTCGACCACGACGAACTTGCCACGCGCGCGAAGCGAAGACCACAACTGCGAATTCAGCTCGGCCGCCGACTCGACGCTTGCTTGAAACTGCAGGCGGCCCTTGGCCAACAGGGGAGACTGAGGCAACTGTGAGGTGTCGATCCCATCGCCGCTCACTGTCCCCGTGAACGTCCAACGCGAGCCCCAGGTGAGCATGCCGCTGCCGTCGAGCGTGCCGCCGTAGGCCCGAGCATGTAACTTGTCGAGCTTCAGTTCGCTCTCTTTTAGTACACCGACGGCGGTCAACTCGTCGGCGCCGAGCAGGTCAGGTCCCATCGGGTGAGGGCTCTTCAGGGCTAGGCTAACAGCAAGCCCGCCATCACCCGGGATCGCTTCCGCGCTCGCCTGCGCCTTTTCGTCTCGCAGGCTGACCTTGGCAACGCGGCCTTCAGGCGTAAGACTGATCTGCCCCGCCACCGCCTCCAGCCCCAAGGCGTTCGGCGGCACGGCCACGGCCGGCACCGAGACTTCGGCGATCTCGACGCCTGGCAGACCCTTATCCGAGGCGAGCCAACGCAATACGCTGGGGTACGCGCTCGGCTCGAACGACACCCCCAGCAGTTCCGCCTTGCCGATGACGACCCGCCCTTGCAGCAACTCGCGCCAGTCCGGCGCTGCCGCTAGGGTTTGCACGCGCGCAATCGGCGGATCGCCGACGCTGATCGCCTCGAGCCGCAGCAGCGGCGAGGGAAACAGGCTAACTCTGGCCTGCTCGATGGAGACACCCTCGCCCAGCCGCAGGCTGAGCGCCTGCTGCGCCCGGTCGCGCAATGGCTCGATCGAGAATACGTGTAGGCCGATCAGCGGAATTGCTATGAGCGCCACCATGCTGAGCGCGACTACCCGGCCCCATTTCAGGTCCTTTGCGAACTTGCGCTTAGTCGCCTGCAGCCACGCAAACCGCTCCGGAGGCGGCACCGGCGTCCAGGACGTCTCGATTACGCGACCCGCCTCCGAATCGAGCGTTGGCTCCTCCACCTCATGCAGCGATTCGGCCTCTTCACGCTCGGCGAGCGCGCGCGTTTCTTCCTCCGCCCGTTGCCGCGCTTCTGTCTCGGCCTGCGCCTTGGCTTCCGCTTCCTGTCGCAGTCGTGCCTCCTCAGCCGCTTGCGCTTGGGCCTGCTCGGCTGCGCGCTGTATCGCGTTTGCTTGGGCGGCTTGTCGCGCAAGCTCTTGCGCGAGATCGCGCGCCTGCGCTTGGGCGCGCAGGCGTTCGACTCTTTCCGTTCGCGCCCGCTCTTCGCTTTCCAGGCGAAGACGAACTTCTTCCTCGGCGGCTTCGCGGCGGGCATTCTCTTGCTCTAGGGCGCGCTTCTCGGCCTCGGCGCGCAGCTGCGCCTCGGCTTGCGCTCTGGCTTGCGCCTGCTCCGCCTGTCGGGCCGCCTCTTCGGCCTCGCCTGCGAGGCGGGCAAGTTCGTCCCGCCGCGCTTGCGCCTCGGCTTCGGCGCGCAGCCGCGCTTCGCGCTCTGCTTCGGCAAGCTGTGCGTCGCGCTGGGATTTAGCGGCCGCCTCCGCCGCTGCTCGAGCCTTTGCTTCCGCCTCGGCTGCGATGCGCTTTAGTTCTTCTTCTCGCGCCTGCGCTTCGGCCTGCGCGCGCACGCGCGCCAGTCTCTCTGCTTCGGCCTGCGCGCGCGCTTCCAAAGCTTGGCGACGCGCGGCCTCTTCGGCTTGCGCTTTGGCTTCGGCTTCGGTGCGCAAGCGCGCCGCTTCCTCGGCTTGGGCCTGCGCGGCTTGCGCGGCCGCTTCCCTTGCGCGCGCTTGCGCAGCGAGACGCTCGATTTCGGCCGCCTTCGCTTGCAGTTCTGCTTCGGCGCGAAGACGCGCCTCAAGCTCGGCATGGGCTTTGGCTTCGGCCTCGGCACGCAAGAGCGCCTCTCGGTCCAGCTTTTCGCGTGCCTCTTGTTCGACTCTCGCCTTTGTCTCCGCCTCAGCTCGCGCTCTAGCGGACTCCGCGGCGGCCTCGTTTGATCGGGCTTCAGCGGCTAGACGCTCAATCTCAGCCGACTTGGCTTGCAACTCGGCTTCGGCGCGCAGACGCGCCTCGAACTCGGCGTTGGCTTTGGCTTCGGCTTCTGCGCGCAAGAGCGCCTCTCGGTCCAGCTTTTCGCGTGCCTCTTGCTCGACTTTCGTCTTCGCCTCGGCTTCGGCCTGCGCGCGCGCAGCCTGCTCCGCGCTTCGGCGCGCCGCTTCCTCTGCCTGTGCCTTGGCTTCGCTCTCGGCTCTTAGTTTGGCCGCCTCTTGGGCCTCGGCGCGGGCTGCCTCGGCTGCCGCTTCGTGCGCTCTCGCTTCCGCGGAAAGCCGCTCGATTTCTGCCGTTTTCGCGCGCAACTCGGCTTCCGCCTTTTCCCTCGCCAGCTGCTCGGCCTTGACGCGGGCCTCGGTTTCACTGCGCAGCTTCGCTTCGGCCACGCTGAGCTGACGCGCTCGCTCCTCGGCCTTCGCCTTTTCTTCCGCCTCACGCCGCAAACGCGCCGCCTCTGCGGCTAGCGCCCTTGCCTGCTCCGCCGCCTGCTCGTTGGCGCGCGCTTGCGAGGCGAGCCGCTCCAACTCGGCCACCTTGACCTTCGCCTCGCCCTCCGCCTTGATACGCGCTTCACGCTCGGCGCGCGCGCGCCCTTCTGCTTCCGCAGTGCGGCGTACCAACTCCTGCGCCTGAAGGTCCGCCTTCGACCGGGGAGCAGGAGCGCTCGCCGCCGGCGTCTTGGCGGGCGCGGCCGCGGCCGTCGCGTCCTTTCTAGCGGTTTGGCTTCGAGTCGGCGCAGGGATGCGATCGCTCGAGCGTCCAAGTTCGCGCTCGACCTCGTTGATGGCACGGGTAACGATGTCGGTCTTGGGCGAATCGGTTCCTTCGACTGGCGCCCGACCCTGGGCGGGGCGAGGTCGCCGAGGCGGCTCGCTGCGGTGCGAAGCCCCTTCCGCAGCGACGACCGCCAAGTGGCGCTCGCTACGTTTGGGCGCCAGTGCGATAAGTCCGTCCTTGGCGAGCAGCTCCAGCGCTGTTTCCAGTACGGCGCGGCTAAGCCGCCCGGATCGGTCGGCCAGCTCGGCGAGACTAGACTCGCCGTCCACCAACTCGAGGATCTTTAGCAAGTCAGTCGACAGACTGGCGCTGCCAAGCGCTAGCTCGAGCTCGCCCTCAGGCGTACGGGCATAGACCTGTGCTGTGCTCATTCCATGTCTCCTACACCCCGATTGCCGGGGGGCAACGCTAGAGGTTCGAAATTTGTTCGGATTTGGTAGCGCGACTGCCATGCGAAGCGCTAGGACG
>CAZILI010000302.1:0-747 GCA_964539965.1 uncultured Burkholderiales bacterium
CTCATTTCGGTGACGCGCGAGCCACAAAGCCGCCAGGCCTCACGCACACGCTCGACCGCCTGCGGATCGGTTTCGGCGAGCGGCGTGAGGACCACCCGCCTGCCGCGAAACAGATCGACTTTGGCGGCGCCGGCTCCGCTGCGCTCGGTGCCGGCAATCGGATGCCCTGGCACGAATCGCGCTAGGCCTGCGCCGAGCTGTGCGCGCGCGCAAGCACAGACGTCGCCCTTGGTGCTGCACGCGTCGGTCACGATCGCATCGGGGTTCGTATGGTCGGCGATGCGCTCCAGCGTGGCGGGAAGCTGGCCCGACGGTACCGCCAGCAAGACGAAATCCGCCTCTGCGACCGCCTTGCCGGGATCCCCCTCGATCTCGTCGATCACGCCGAGTTGGATCGCTCGTTCCAAGTTCTCTCGGCTGCGTCCCACACCGACCACGCGCCCGGCGACGCCGGCCTGCTTGAGCGCGAGCGCAAACGAGCCGCCGATGAGGCCGACTCCTATCACCACCAGTCTTGCGATGCGAAACACGCTAACGATGTCGCTCCAGAGCCGTTTCGAGCGCATCCAAGAAGCGCTTATTGTCTTGCTCGCGGCCCACCGTGACGCGCAAATGCTCCGGCAGCCCATAACCGGTCACCGGTCGCACCTCCCCAATGACCGACACTCACTCGGGAATCCGCGGGGATTGCCGCGATCTGATCGTCGCCGCCGACGAGGGTCACCCGCGCGATGCCTTCCGCCCGGG
>CAZILI010000302.1:757-5249 GCA_964539965.1 uncultured Burkholderiales bacterium
AAACACGCGCGCCGCATCGCCGACCTGAACGGTCACGAAATTGCCGCGTGAGGGGATATAGCGCAAACCGGCGCGCTCGAACGCTTCAGTAAGCTGCTCCATGCCGCGCTGGTTGAGCGAGAAGCTCTGCGCGAGAAACGCATCGTCGTCCAGCGCGGCGCGCGCCGCCTCGAGGGCGAGGCTATTGACGTTGAACGGCTGGCGCACACGATTCATGAGATCCGCCACCGCCGGGTCGGCCAGCGCGTAGCCGACGCGCAGGCCGGCCAGGCCGTAGGCCTTGGACAAGGTACGCGTCACCACCAGGTTGGGAAAGCGCCTGAGCCATGCCACGCTGTCGATCTTGTGCTCGGTCGGCAGGTATTCGCCGTACGCCTCATCGAGCACGACCACCACTTCGCGCGGCACTGCCTGTAAGAAGCGCAGCAGTTCCGCGGCGGTGGCGTAGGTACCGGTGGGATTGTTCGGATTGGCGATGAACACGATGCGCGTGTCGGCGCGGATCGCCGCCCGCATGGCGTCGAGATCATGGCCGAAATCCTTTGCCTTGACCTCGATGCCGGCCGCGCCGATCGCCTGCACCGCCAACGGATAGACGGCAAACGCGTGCTGCGCATACACCGCCGAGCCGTCACGACTCAGAAACGCCCGCGCGATCAACTCCAGCACGTCGTTCGAGCCGTTGCCCAACACGATCTGGTCGCGTTCGACGCCCAGGCGCGAGATGAGCGCGGACTTGAACTCGTAGCCGCTGCCGTCGGGGTACAAGTGCAGTTCCGGCAGCGCGGCCTCGATTGCGCGCAACGCTTTCGGACTCGTTCCCAGTGGATTCTCGTTGGAAGCGAGCTTGACGATGCTCGACTCTTCCAGCCCGAGCTCGCGCGCCAACTCGGAGATCGGTTTACCGGGTTGGTAGGGCGCGATGGAACGCACGTACGCCGGCGCGAAGTCGCAAAGATACATAGCGTGGCCTATAGAACGGCTCGCGGATACGAGCCGAACACCTTGAAGTACAGAGCGCGCTCCTCGACCGCGGCCAGCGCCTCGCGCACGATGGGATCCGCCTGATGGCCCTCGATGTCGACGAAAAACACGTACTCCCAGTTTGCCGTGCGCGACGGGCGGGACTCTAACTTGGTCATGCTCACCCCTTTCTCCGCGAGCGGGGTAAGCAACTCGTGCACGGCGCCGGGACGGTTCTTCGCCGCCATGACAAACGAGGTCTTGTCGCGCCCGGAGGGCTGAGTGCGATACTTGCCGATAACCAGAAAGCGGGTGGTGTTGTTGGGGTCGTCTTGAATACGCTCGCCGAGTCGGCGCAGCCCATAGCGCGCCTGTGCGCCCTCGCCGGCGACGGCCGCAGCACCCGCCTCGCTCGCAGCCAGGCGGGCCGCCTCGGCGTTGCTGCTCGCCGGTAGGCGCTGCGCGTTCGGCAGGTTGGCTTTGAGCCAGCGGTCGCATTGGGCGAACGACTGAGGATGCGAATAGATACGCTGCACCTCGGCGAGGTCCGCCACGGCAGGCGCGGCGAGCAGGTGCTGCTCAACGCGCAACATGACCTCGCCGCACACACTCAACGGCGTCTGCAGCATGAGATCGAGCGTCTTGCCGACCGCGCCTTCGGTAGAGTTCTCCACCGGCACGACGGCAAACTCGGTCGCGCCCGCTTCGGCTTGTCGGAACACTTCATCGATCGGGTTGCAAGCGACCAACTCCGCGGCAGCGCCGAAGTGCTTGGCCGCCGCCGCCTCGGTGAAAGTACCGCTCGGGCCGAGGAAGGACACGCGCAACTTCGCCTCCAAGGCGAGGCACGCCGACATGATCTCTCGGTACAGAAACCCTACCGTCTCGGCGCTCAGAGGCCCCGGGTTCTGCTGCATCACGCGACGCAGCACTTGCGCTTCACGCTCCGGGCGATAGGCGTGACTGGTCTTGCGGCTGCCGATCTCTTTGGCGACGGCAGCGCGCTGATTTAGACAGCGCAAGATCTCGTCGTCCAGCGCGTCGATTTTCGCCCGCAACATCGACAAGTCATCGCTCATCGTTCGCCGCTCTACCCGCGCAGAGGAATAGAGCGCGCTGCCAGTACCCCCTTGATCGCCGCGATCTGGGCGATCACCCGCTCGCTCACCGGACTGTCCACGTCCACCAACGTATAGGCCATCTCGCCTTTCGACTTGTTGAGCATGTTGTGGATATTGAAGTTTGCTTGCGCCAGGGTGGTCGAGATCTGCGCCAGCATGTTCGGCACGTTGGCGTTGGCAATGGCGATGCGATAGGGCGACTCCCTCGCCATCTCGGCGTTGGGAAAGTTGACCGAATTAAGGATGTTGCCGTTCTCCAAGTAGTCGCGAACTTGATCGACCACCATAACGGCGCAGTTCTCTTCCGCCTCCACCGTGGACGCGCCCAAATGCGGGAAAGCCACCACCGCGCGCTCTCCGCGCAGCTTGGCGGCGGGAAAGTCGCTTAAGTAATACTTGATCTTGCCGCTCTGTATGCCGCCCAACACGGCGTCTTCTTCCACCAAACCTTCACGCGCGAAATTGAGCAGCACGGTATCGGGCTTCATCAACGCCACGCGCGGCGCATTGATCAGATGGCGAGTCGCATCCATCATCGGCACGTGCAGTGACACGAAGTCGCTGGCCCGCAAGAGTTCTTCGATGCTGTTGGCTTTTCTCACCGCCGAGGACAGGCGCCAAGCGCCTTCCACGGTGATGTTCGGGTCGTAGCCCAACACTTTCATGCCGAGCTTGAGCGCCGTTTCGGCGACCAGCGAACCGATCGAGCCCAGGCCGATTACACCGATGGTTCGATTGGGCAATTCGACGCCGGCGAACTCCTTCTTCTTCTCTTCCACGACCTTGTGCAAGGCCTTGTCGTCCGCTTCGGGCAAGCCCGCGACGAACGCAAGCGCCGGCACCAAATTGCGGCTGGCAATCAGCACGGCCGCCAGCACGAGTTCGTTGACCGCGTTGGCGTTCGCGCCGGGGGCGTTGAAGACGGGGATGCCGCGCTGCGACAGCTTTGCCACCGGAACATTGTCGACACCCGCGCCTGCGCGGCCGACCGTTTTGAGATTGGCTGGAATCTCGAGATCGTGCATCTTGTGCGAACGCACCAAGATGGCGTCAGGCTGAGATACTTGATTGCCGACTTCGTACACGCCTTCCGGCAAGCGGCGTAGTCCAGTGGCTGAGATATTGTTTAGAGTCTGGATGCGATACTGGGCCATCGATCAGGCAGCGGTCACGCCGAGCGAAAGCGCAAAATGATATCAGGAAACGGGGGCTCGCGACCTTTGGCTTTCGCGCGGCGATTTGGGTGCGCAGGGCGCACCCTACATCACATCGACTTGTTTCGGCGTACCGCTCGTAGGGTGCGTCCCACGCACCATACAGAGTACTTGCCGTGCAGGGCGCGAGCGCCCGCTCAGCCGTTGCGCTGCGCGAAGTCGCGCATGTACGCGACCAAGGCTTCGACCCCCGCAAGCGGCATGGCGTTATAGATAGAAGCCCGCATGCCGCCGACCGAGCGATGGCCCTTCAACTGCAACAAGCCATGCTGCTTGGCGCCCTTGAGAAAAGCGTCGTCGAGTGACGCTTTCTTCAAGGTGAAGGGAACGTTCATGCGCGAGCGATCGGTCTTGGCGACCGGTGAAGCGTAGAAGTCCGTGGTGTCGATCAAGTCATACAGCAGCTGCGCCTTGGCGATGTTGGCTCGCTCGACTTGCGCGAGGCCGCCCGCCCGCTTCAGCCATTTCAGCGTCAGGCCGGACATGTACACCGCGTAGGTGGGCGGTGTATTGAACATGGAGTCATTCTCGGCTTGGACTTTGAAGTCGAGCATGCTCGGAGTCAGGGCGTTCGCCTGACCGAGCAAGTCTTCGCGCACGATGACGATACACAGGCCCGCCGGGCCGACGTTCTTTTGCGCGCCGGCGTAAATGAGCCCATAGCGGCCGACGTCCACCGGACGCGATAGGAAATGCGAAGACATGTCCGCCACCAAGGGCACGGCGCCGGTGTCCGGCACCCAATGGAACTCTATCCCGCCGATGGTCTCATTGGTACACACGTGCACATAGGCGGCGTCGGCCGATAGACGCCATAGCGCGCGCGGTGGGATGTAGCTGAAGTTCTTGTCCTCGGAACTCGCCGCGATATTGACCTCGCAGTACTTCTTGGCTTCTTTGATGGCCTTCTTCGACCATTCGCCCGTATTGACGTAGTCGGCGCGGCCCTTGCCGCACAGCAGATTCATCGGGATGGCGGCGAATTGGGTGGTGGCGCCGCCTTGCTGGAACAGCACTTTGTAGTTGGCGGGAATCGAGAGCAGTTCGCGCAGATCGGCCTCGGCCTCCGCTTGGATTCGCATGTACTCCGGCCCGCGATGGCTCATTTCCATCACCGACATGCCGCTCCCGCGCCAGTCGAGCATTTCCTCCTGCGCTTGCCGCAGCACTTCCTCGGCCAACACCGCCGGTCCG
>CAZILI010000303.1:0-5238 GCA_964539965.1 uncultured Burkholderiales bacterium
GTTCGCCGAACTTGTAGCCCACGCCCCAGACGGTCTGGATATGCTGCGGATTGGCGGGGTCGCGTTCGATCTTGGCGCGCAGCCGGTTGATGTGCGAATTGACGGTGTGCTCGTAGCCGCTATGGCTGTATCCCCACACGTGATCCAACAGTTGCGCGCGCGAATACACGCGGCCGGGATTCTGCGCGAAGTGCAGCAGCAGATCGAACTCCTTGGCCGTGAGATCCACCGCCTTGGCGTTGAGCTGCACGCTTCGCTTCTCGGCGTCGATCGCAAGCTCGCCGGCATTGCCCACTTTGAAAGCGAGCCGCGGCCCCGCGGTATGGAGATTGTCGATGCGGCGGAAAATCGCCTTCGCGCGCGCGACCAGCTCGAGGATGCTGAACGGCTTGGTGAGATAGTCGTCGGCGCCCATCTCCAGCCCCAGAACGCGGTCCAACTCGGTCGACTTCGAGGTGAGCATCAGAATCGGCGTGTAGATCGTCTTGGCGCGTAGTCGCCGGCACACTTCCAGGCCGTCTATTCCGGGCAGCATCAGATCGAGAATGATCAAGTCGAACTGCTTGGCTTGGGCTTCGGCCAGTCCGACATTGCCGTCGAGCGCCAGCTTGACGGTGCAAGACAGTTCCTGCA
The DNA here is from genome assembly GCA_964539965.1 of uncultured Burkholderiales bacterium. Lineage (GTDB taxonomy): Bacteria > Pseudomonadota > Gammaproteobacteria > Burkholderiales > JALYOK01 > CAZILI01. The sequence continues at coordinate 634 of CAZILI010000303.1, forward strand.
AGTGCAGCTTCACCAGCTGGGCGATGTCCAAATCGTCTTCGATGACCAAGACCTGGCGCGTCATGTGCGATTCCTCCGTTTTGTCGCAGAGCGTCAGCGTCGATCTTACCCTCGGCTTGTCACAAAAGATTCACGATCTAAACCGACCTTCCGCAATCGAGAGCGTATAGCAATTTATCATTAATAAACAATAATGTATCCAATAGAAGCGAGTCTTGGTCGGCGCCGTCGAAGGACACCTTGACTTTTCGCAAGGCTGTGCATGCTTCTTGCTTTTACCGCGGCCTGGCGGACGGTGACTCGGGAGAAAAAGAAAGTGTGGGTAGGGCGTATGCGTAATCTTTGGATGTCGGTAGTGATCGGCGGCTTCGCCGCGACGGCGATTCTGCTGCCTCATGACGCGGATGCCGCTGGCAAGCGCAGAGCCCGTCCCAGCCTCAACAGCGCCGGTTTCGTGAAGACCCGTGTCGCGCCGCAATCTCTGCTTACCGAGTCCGACATCGCAGGTAACCTCGCCCTTCGCTCGCAAGCCGCGATGATCGTGGAGCGCGATAGCGGCCAGATCCTGTTCGCCAAGAACAGCGCTGCCGTGCAGCCCATCGCCTCCATCACCAAGCTCATGACGGCGATGGTCGCCATTGACAGCCAAGCCGCGCTCGAAGAGCCGGTCCGCATCGAGACCGAAGACATGGACTCCTTGCGGGGCACTCGCTCGCGCTTGCGCGTGGGCGAGGTGCTGCGTCGCTCCGACTTGTTACGCCTCGCACTCATGGCCTCGGAGAACAGCGCCGCCGCCGCGCTGGCGCGCGCGAACCCGGCGGGGTTGAGCGCCTTCATTGCGGCGATGAACCGCAAGGCGAGTGAGCTCGGCATGCTCGACACACGTTTCGCCGACTCCACCGGCTTGTCGAGCGGCAACGTCTCTACCGCCAAGGATCTCGTCAAGATGGTCGAGACCGCGTCGAACTACGCGCTGATACGCGAGTTCTCCACCACGCCCTCGGTGATGCTGACCCAGCTCGATACCGGTCGCGAGGTCGAGTTTCGCAATACCAACATGCTCGTGCGCGAGGACGAGTGGGACATCAGTCTCAGCAAGACCGGCTATATCAATGCCTCCGGGCAGTGTTTGGTCATGAACGCGACCATACTCGGTAGACCGACCGTCATCGTCTTGCTCGATTCCAGCGGGCGCTTGTCGCGCATCCACGACGCCGTCCGCGTCAAGAAATGGCTTGAGGGCAATCAGCGCGTGCTACTATCGCCGCGCTATGAGTCCTGATCCAGGGCGGCCGCCGAACTTTCGCTTTCACGATCTCGCTCCGAAAACCGCCTCGTTTCTAGACGAGGTGTTGGCCGGCTTCTCCAAAGAACAAAAGTCCCTGCCGGCGAAGTTTTTCTACGACGCGCGCGGCGCCGAGCTGTTCGAGGCGATCTGCGAGTTACCCGAGTACTACCCCACCCGTAGCGAGCTTGCTCTTACCGAACATTTGGCCGGCGAGTTGGCGGCTTTGCTGGGCCAGGACATACTGCTGATCGAGTACGGTAGCGGTGCGAGCCGCAAGACGCGCATCCTACTCGAAGCGCTTTCCCCGGCGGCCTACGTGCCGATCGATATCTCGCGTGAGCAGTTAATCGCAACCGGCAGCGCGATCGCCGCGCGCCATCCGGCCATGCAGGTGATCGCGATCTGCGCCGACTACAGCTTTCCCATCAATCTGCCCGATCTCGGCAAGCTCGCCTCCACGCGGCGGGTGGTCTATTTTCCCGGCTCGTCGATCGGCAACTTCGATCCGGAAGAGACGTTGCACTTCTTACGCAACATTGCCGGAGTGGTGGGGCGCGGCGGCGGCTTGCTAGTCGGCGTCGATCTAAAGAAAGAGCCCGCACTGCTGCATGCGGCCTACAACGACGGCGCCGGCGTGACGGCGCGTTTCAACCTGAACGTGTTGGCGCGCATGAACCGCGAACTCGGTGCAAACTTCGATCTCGACGCGTTTCGTCATTACGCGTTTTACGAGCCGAGCAAGGGACGCATCGAGATGCATCTGGTGAGCATGCGCGAGCAGACGGTGACCGTCGCCGAGCACGATTTCGCCTTCCAGGAGGGCGAGAGCATCCACACCGAGATCTCCTGCAAGTACACGGCGAAGGAATTTCAAGCGCTCGCCCGGCAAGTGGGGTTTTCCGCGCGCCAGGTATGGACCGACTCACAACGCCTGTTCAGCCTGCACTACTTGGTGGCGCGCGCTTGACCGCGGCGCGTTGCTCAGGCGTGCGGATAGCCGATCGTGAGTGAGATCTCTTGCGCGGTTTCTTTGACTCGGTCCGCCCAGTCCCAGTTCATGCGATCGGAGGGGGCCGAGACTTGAATGGCCGCCACCACCTTGCCTTCGTCGTTTCGTATGCCGGAGCCGATGGCGCATACGCCGACTTCCTGCTCCTGATCTTCGAAGGCGTAGCCGCGCCGTTTGATCAACGCTAGCTCTTCTTCCAGCGCGGTGGCGTTGTCGATCGATTTGGCGGTAAGCGCGTGCATGCGCGTGCGATCGGCATAGGCGCGCCAAGCCGCGGCGGCCTCGTCGGCGAGGAAGCATTTGCCGGCGGCGGTCACATGCAACAATGCGCGCGAGCCATAGGTGTGCACCACGCGCATCATCGATTGGGTGGCGACCGCGCGCTCGACGAAGATGACTTCGTCCTTCAAGCGAATCGCCAAGGTCACCGACTCCGCGGTGTAGTGCTGCAGCTGTTGCATGAAGGGTAGCGCTTCCTCGCGCACCGATAGTCTTTGCTTGAACAGATTGCCGAGTTCAAGCAGTCGTATCCCTAGGCGGTAGCTGCCCGCGTCGACGCGCTCGACCATACGATGCTCGCACAGTACGCTCAGAATTCGATGCGCGGTGGACGGGTGCAATCCGGTAGTGCTGGAAAGGTCTTTGAGGTGCACCGCGCCCGGCTGGGCGGCGAGCGCATCGAGCAACTGGGTCATTCTTACGATGACCTTGATGGTGCTCTTGGTTTCTTTTTCTTCGTGAGCCGTTGTTGCGGACGCAGCGAGTTCCGTCAACATACCTGTTTCCCTTAAGGCACGCTTTTTGGAGTTGATAGTCATTATCACCAATTTGCATGGGGGCGTCCAATGTCTGCCGAGCCACTGAGCGATGGGCGGCCATCCCCCTGTGCTGCGGCGCAGCGTCGGCATTGTCCTTGACCCCCGTAGCCGCTGGTGGTATATCGGATGGGCCAGATATCGCTGAAAGCAAGCTTCCGGCTGACACTCTTTGGCGTTCATAAACTCGTACTTCCACAAACGAGGAGGAGCAGTATGTCAAATCGCATCGAGCCGCGGGGTCGCGGCGTACATCTCAGCGCAGACGAAATGAAGCAAGTGCAGGGCGCGGAAAACGCATTCCCGTCGGCTGTGCCCACCCAGATCGTCTCCAACGGTGAATATCGCCCGATGCCCCAGAGCGAAGACCAGCGCAAGGTCGAGTGCTTGGTCACCGAGTATGCCGACAAGTACGGCAAGAAAATGGGCCTGAGCCGCCGTGAGTTTTTGAGCACGTCCTGTGGCATGGCGGCGTCGTTCCTCGCCATGAACAAAGTCTTCGGCCCGGTTTGGGAAGTATCAGAAGCCGAAGCGGCCGACAAGGACGTGGCGGATGAGCGTTCGTCGAAATTCAAGAGCCAATTCATCTTCGACGACCAGACGCACTTCGTGCGCGACGACTTCGACAAGGAAGGGTTGCTGGGCCTCGGCAAGTATGCGTCCGAGAACTGGAACCCCAACATGTTGAAAGACACGCCGCTCAAGCTGGCGCGTTACAAGTTCGAGAACTACATGAAAGAGATCTACCTCGACAGCGACACCAAGGTCGCATTGCTGTCGGGAGCGCCGTTCGACGATCCGAGCTGGTGGCTGTTGTCCAACGAAGCCATCAACAGTGCGCGTCAGTCGGTGAACAAGATCGCAGGTGGACGTCGCCTATTCTCGCACTTCGTGTTCACGCCGAACTATCCGAACTGGGTCGAGGCGGTGGATCGCGCCATTGCTGAGATCAAGCCCGACGGCTGGAAGGGTTACACCGTGGGTGACCCGTTGTCGCCGTCGACCAAGAAGACCAATTGGCGCTTGGACGACGAGAAGATGATGTACCCGGTGTACGAAAAGATGGTGAAGTCCGGCATCAACAACATCTGCATCCACAAGGGCCTGTTGCCGCTCGACTACGAGAAGTCCTGGAAAGACGTTTGGCAGTACAACACCGCCTGGGACATCGAAAAAGCCGCGCGCGACAACCCGAAGATCAACTTCATCATCTACCACACCGCACTGCGTCCGTTCTTGGAGAAGCCCGACGCCGATCTGGCCGAGTTCGAAAAGAGCGGCTACATCAAGTGGTCGACCGACGTGGCCAAGCTCGTGTCCGAGAAGGGCCTGAAGAACGTGTACGGCGAAATCGGCACCTCGTTCGCGAACTCCGCGGTCGCCAACCCGCGCTTTGCCGCAGCGTTCATTGGCCAGCTCGTCAACCTGATGGGTCCGGACAATGTCGTGTGGGGTACGGATTCGGTGTGGTACGGCTCGCCGCAATGGCAGAT
>CAZILI010000304.1:0-2578 GCA_964539965.1 uncultured Burkholderiales bacterium
CCGAGGTCGGCCGGTCGAGCGTGCCGAGGATGTGCAGCAGCGTGCTCTTGCCCGCGCCGGACGGCCCGACCAGGGCGACCCGCTCGCCCGCGGCGACGTGCAGGCTCACATCGCGCAGCGCCGGCTGTTGCGCCCGCGAGGGATAGGCGAAGGTCACCTGATCGAAACGGATGCCCTCCCCTTGCTCGGGCAGTTCGCGCGGGCGAGGCGGGTCTTGTATGTCGGATTCGAGCGCGGTCAAATCGAGCAGCCGCTCGGTTGCGCCGGAGGCGCGCTGCACGTCGCCCCAGACTTCGGCGACGGCGCCGACCGCGCTCGCCGTCACCACCGCGTAAAGGATGAACTGGCCGAGGAGCCCCGCGGTCATCTGGCCTGCCAATACCGCTTGAGCGCCGAGCCACAAGACAAATACGACGGCGCCGAACACCAGCAAGATCACCGCGACGGTCAGTCCAGCGCGGGCACGCGCACGCTCCAGTGCCGCGCGGAAAGCGCGCGCCACGGCAGAGGCAAAGCGCTCGGTCTCGCGCGTCTCGGCGGTAAACATCTGCACGGTTTGCACGGCGTTGAGCGTTTCGCCCGCCAGCGCGCTCGCTTGCGCGATCTTGTCTTGGCTCGTGCGCGACAGCCGCCGCACGCGGCGGCCGAATAGGATGATAGGCGCGACCACTAACAGCATGAGCAAGAGGATATAGCCCGTGAGGCGCGGGCTGGTGAGCGCTAGCATGACGAGTCCACCCACCAGCAACAGCGCATTGCGCAAACCCATCGAAATACTGGTGCCGACCAAAGTTTCGATGAGCGTCGTGTCGGCGCTCAGGCGGGATAAGACCTCGCCGGTTTGCAACGTTTCGAAGTATGACGGACTCATGCGGACCACGTGCGAATACACGCGCTGACGAATATCGGCGGTGACGCGCTCGCCAAGCCACGACACCAGGTAGAAGCGCGCACCGGTCGCGATCGCCAGAATCATCGCGACCGCGAACAGCAGCAAAAAGTATCGATCGACATGGCCGCGATTGGCTTGCGCGAAACCGAGATCGATCAACCAGCGAAAAGCGACCGGCAAAGTCAAAGTCGCCCCGGCACCGAGCAGCAGCGCGGCGAGCGCCATCAGCCAGCGCGCCCGGTAGGGCCGCAAGTACGGCAGCAGGCGCAGCAGCGGCGTCAGCTTGGGCGGCAAAATCGCTCGATTGTCAGGAGTATGTACCTGCAAGCCGCATGTGCATGCGGCCTGCAGGGCACTACTTAGTAGGGTATCAGACCGGAGGCAAGAATCTACCGAGGCTCACGGTCGGTACTAGATGACCGGCTAGGTGATCGTCCCGCCGCGCGTCTCTACGTACACCGCGTACAGCGACTGGCTGCCGGTCATGAACAGCCGATTGCGCTTGCTGCCGCCGAAGGTAACGTTGGAGATGATCTCGGGCATGCGGATTTGCCCGATGCGTGCGCCGTCGGGGGCGAATACGTGCACACCGTCGTAGCCCTCGCCCACCCAACCCATGCCGGCCCACAGATTGCCGTCCTCGTCGCAACGAATGCCGTCGGCGAATCCGGTCTTGCCGTTCATTTCCATGCTGGCGAAGGTCTTCGGATTTTTGAGCTTCTTGCCGTCGACGTCGTATACCCAAATGATGCTCTTCGCCTCCTTGTAGTGCGACATGCCGGTGTCGGCGACGTAGCACTTCTTGTAGTCGGGCGAGAAGCACAAGCCGTTCGGCTTGAACGGCTCGTCGGCCACTTTCTCGACTTTGCCGGGCTCGTCCACGCGGTAGATGGCTTCTTTCTGAATCGGCTGCGGGCTCTTGGCGCTTTGCGGCAAGCGGTTGCCTTCGTATTCCATCAAGCTGCCGTAGCCGGGATCGGTGAAAAACAGCGCGCCGTCGGGGGTGACTGCGCCATCGTTGGGTGCGTTGAATTCCTGCCCGTTCGGCGCCTTGTCCGCCATCACGGTGATGCCGCCGTTCCATTCGTAGCGGATCACTTTGCGCGAGCCGTGGCAGAAAGAGATCTGGCGGCCCTGAAAGTCGAAGGTATTACCGTTCGCGTTTTGGCTCGGGAAGCGATGCATGCGCCCGACGTGTCCGTCTTCTTCGCACCAGCGCAAGATCTCGTTGTTCGGAATGTCGCTCCACACCAGGTAGCGCCCTACTCCGCTCCAGGCCGGTCCCTCCGCCCACATCGTGCCGCGGTACAAGCGCACGATCGGGGTGTTGCCGAGCTTGTACTTGAAGCGCTTGTCGAGTCCGATCACGTCGGGTTCCGGGTAGCGCACCGGCTCCGCGCCCTCGCTGTAGCGATTGAAGTTTTGCGCGAAGGCTTCCGCCGACATGCCGGTGATTGCGGCGAGCGCGCTCGAGGCGCGCAAGAATTGGCGACGGCTCATGGCTTTGGGTTCACGACGTGCCTCCTCTTCGGTCAGGGGCTTCGCCAAGTCGATAAATCGGTGCTGCTGGACGCGTTCCATTCTTCTTCCTCCTGGTCGTTGATGATGGGACTGCCAAGGCGTGCATGTACTACGGATCCGGCTCTCGCGCCGTCACCAGGAACGTCGCGTTGTTCAGCGACGGCC
>CAZILI010000304.1:2588-5222 GCA_964539965.1 uncultured Burkholderiales bacterium
GGTTTGACAAGAATCAAACTCTGCGCCGCTTTGCCGCTGCCGTGCAGACAGCGGCGAGGCCGCTTCGCTGCGCGCGGTGTAGCTTATCATGCGCTCTGCCGGCCCCGCCTTCCTAAGGTCGAGTCGACTCGGCCACGCCTTCAAGTCCGCGCAAAAAGGCTTGTAGTTCCTCGGGCAAGGCTGCTTGCAGATCGAGCCGGACGCCGGTCGCGGGGTGCGCAAACGACACGCGCGCGGCATGCAGGAACATGCGTTTCAGCCCCCGCTTCGCGAGCGCCTTGTTGAGCGAGAAATCACCGTACTTATCGTCGCCCAAGATCGGGAAGCCGAGATGCGACAAGTGCACACGAATCTGATGCGTGCGGCCTGTCTTGAGTTCGGCCTCCAGCAGCGAATACTCGCGGTAGCCCGCCTGGAGTCGAAGCACGGTCTCCGATGCCATGCCCCCTTCGCGTACCACGTCGACCCGCCGCTCGCCCGCGGCGGTGACATATTTATGTAGCGCCAGGCGCACGCGCCGCGTGCCCTCGGTCCAGCGGCCCTTGACCAGAGCGAGGTAGCGCTTGTCGATCTCGCCTTTGCGCAACTGCTCATGCAAGCCGAGCAAGGCGCTACGCTTTTTGGCGAGCAGCAGCACGCCTGAAGTGTCGCGATCCAGCCGGTGCGCTAGCTCGAGGAACCGCAGCTGGGGACGCGCGGCGCGCAGCGCCTCGATGGCGCCCAGACTGACCCCGCTGCCTCCGTGCACCGCCAGACCGGCCGGCTTGTCGACCACCAACAACCACTCGTCCTCGTACAGCACCGGACAGCGCGGGCCCGTCGACCGAGCGGCAACACCGCTCGGCGCCGGGCGCTCGCTCAATCGGATCGGCGGCACGCGGATGACATCACCTGCTTGAACCCGCGCGCTGGGGGCACTTCGCGCGCCGTTCAGACGCACCTCGCCGCTGCGGATCACGCGGTACACCAGACTCTTGGGCGCGCCCTTGAGTCTGGAGAATAGGAAGTTGTCTAGCCGCTGCCCGTCTGCGTCAGGCTCGACTTCGATGGGCCTCGCGGTATTTTTGCCTAAAGCGTTCATTTTCAATATACTAGCGCTTGCCCTTCGTGGTCGGTCGAGTTCGGCCCCGACGGGTATGCTCGAAGCGGGGCGCGGAACGCCAAAGCAGATTCCGGCTCTAGCGTGTGCGTCAAGAGGGGTGCACACCTGCATCGAGCGAAACGCGGGTTAAATTCGCTCACCCAACAGGACCCAAACGGGAAGTCGACGCAAGAACTTCGAAACGAGATGCCGGAAGCATCCGAAAGCGTCGGACAAGCTTACCCGAAACGGATTCTTAAGCAGCGATAAAAACGTTACACAGCGCTCAAAGCATTCTACGAACATCAGCGCCCCGGCCCTGAGCCGAGGCCGACGAGTTGGCAAATCGACATATGTCTAAACCATCGATCGAAGCGTGAGGTGTCAAAAGCAAAGTCTCAAGGAGTTTGACTGACGCCAGCTAGCTTGCCAGCTTCTCCCGGAGAGCTTTGGAGCGCGGGAGAGCAACATGAAGCGCATGCTATTCAACGCGACTCAGGCTGAAGAGTTACGGGTCGCGATCGTCGATGGGCAAAAGCTCATCGACCTTAACATCGAGTATTCCGGCAAAGAGCAACGTAAGGGCAATATCTATAAAGCGGTCGTGACCCGAGTCGAGCCCAGCCTCGAGGCTGCGTTCGTCGACTACGGCACCGATCGGCACGGTTTTCTTCCCTTCAAGGAAATATCCCGCCTCTACCTCAAGGGTGAGGACGGCGAGTCCGCACGCGGACGCGTGCAAAACCTGCTCAAGGAAGGTCACGAGCTGATCGTCCAAGTCGACAAAGACGAGCGTGGCAACAAGGGCGCGGCACTGACGACCTATATCAGCCTAGCGGGCCGCTATCTGGTATTGATGCCGAACAATCCCCGCGGCGGCGGCGTGTCGCGCCGCATCGAGGGGGAAGACCGCGCCGAATTGCGCGAGATCATGCAACAACTCGAAGTGCCGGCAGGCATGAGCATCATCGGCCGCACGGCGGGCATCGGACGCGCCGCCGAGGAGCTGCAGTGGGACTTGAACTATCTCATGCAGCTCTGGCAAGCGATCGAGTCCGCTTACACCTCACAAGGCGGTCCTTTCCTCATCTACCAGGAAGGTAGCCTGGTGATCCGCGCCATTCGCGACCTTTACACGCCTGACATCGGAGAGATATTGGTCGACACCGAGTCCATCTACGAGCAGGCGCGCCAGTTCATGGGCCACGTCATGCCGGCCAATGTGAACAAGGTGAAGCACTATCGCGACGACGTCCCGCTGTTCTCGCGCTTCCAAATCGAGCACCAGATCGAAACCGCGTATCGGCGCGAAGTGGGACTGCCGGCCGGCGGGGCGATCGTCATCGACCACACCGAAGCGCTGGTATCCATCGACGTCAACTCGGCACGCGCCACCCGCGGCGCCGACATCGAGCAGACCGCGCTCAATACCAATCTGGAGGCGGCCGACGAGATCGCCCGGCAGCTGCGGCTGCGCGACTTGGGCGGCTTGATCGTGGTCGACTTCATCGACATGGAGAACCCGCGCAACCAGCGCGAGGTGGAAAACCGCT
>CAZILI010000305.1:0-5217 GCA_964539965.1 uncultured Burkholderiales bacterium
GCCGTGGGCCTTGGCAGCAGCTGGAAGGTTCCATATGAGGGAGGACAGAACGGCGGAGCGGCGTTCCTCCTGTTCTATGTTGTCGGGCTCGTGCTTGTTGTGGTACCGCTCATGCTGGCGGAGTTCGCGTTAGGCCGGCGCGCGCGCTGCGATTCGGTAGCAAGTATCGCGGCTTTGGCCGTCGCGCACGGAGCATCAACCAAATGGTCAAGCGCCGCCGGACTCGGCGTGGTAACCGGTCTGCTGATCCTGAGCTTTTACGCGGTGATTGGGGGTTGGACGCTCGCCTATGCAGTACAAATCGCGATAGAGGGCTTGCCAGCGCCGGAGGCGGGTGCCGTGCAAGGGCGCTATGACGTTCTGCTGAGCTCGCCACTGCGGCTTGTTGGCTATCAGGCGATTTTTCTGGCTATTGCGGCGGCGGTGGTTGTACGAGGCGTACGCGGCGGGATCGAGGTAGCGTGTAAAGTCCTCATGCCAATTCTGGCGTTCTTGATGCTGGGGCTAGCCCTTTATGGCGCCGCCGCAGGCGATCCCTCCGCCGCCTTCAATTTCCTGATGCGAATTGATCAGCAGAAGATGACCGCACGTGCAGTGCTTGACGCCCTCGGCCTGGGCTTTTTCTCGATTGGCGTCGGGTTGGGCCTCATGATTACGTACGCCGCCTACGCTGGTGCAGAAATCGATTTAAAGCGAGCAGCCATCGCCGCCGTAGCTTTCGACACGGCAATCTCGCTTTTGGCAGGATTCGCTGTGTTTCCGGTGGTTTTCGCCAATGGTCTTGACCCTGCGGGAGGACCGGGACTTGTTTTCGTTACCCTGCCGCTCGCATTCGCGCGGATGCCTTTTGGGGGGATCGTGGCGTGGGCCTTCTTTGTTTTGCTGTTTATCTCAGCGCTTGCATCTGCGATCTCCATGCTGGAACTCGGCGTCGCAACCGCCACGCGGCGGCGGAATTGGACGCGAACGCGCGCAAGTCTGGCTACGGTTTGTTTGGTGTTCTTCCTGGGTTTGGGCAGCGTGTTGTCGTTCAACTATTGGTCGAGCTGGTACCCGCTTGCGGTCATTCCCGCCTTCGCCACGTCCACGTTTTTCGACCTTATCGACTTCTTTACTTCGAATGTTTTCCTGCCAATTGCAGGCTTCGGGCTTGCGCTTTTCGCCGGTTGGGTAGTTCCGCAGTCACTACTAGCAGAAGAACTTGGGTTGGCCAGGGTCGCAGCAACACGCATGCGTTTCATTCTGCGGTACGTAGTGCCCGCTGCAATCGTTAGCGCGGCGCTTGCGCCGCTCTGGCTATGAGAGCGATCGGTGCGTGGCAAGCGGTGTCAGTCTAAGGCAAGTCAAGGAGCCTGCGTCTCGGAGAAACAGCATGGACGCGTTGCGACAATCAGTAAAGCGTGCGGATCTGCTTTCCACGTTGGGCGCTGGCGTGCTCGGTGCCGGGCTCGCTCTTGTGTTTCGGGAGTGGCTCGCAGAGTTCGGCGTGACGTTCCTGCTAACCGGTTTGCTAAGCCACAGTTGGGGTATGTATGCAAAGCATCGGCTGGAACAGCAGGCGGATGCGAACCTTGCCGCTTGGGAGCGAAGGCTCTACTGGTTGTGTTGGGTCGCACTGATCTTGCTTTCGCTCTACGTCATCGGCTCGGTCTTGTGATACGCAGGCACGACCAGCCAGACATACGTCGCGGAACCCATCCGCCTGGGGACTATTAGATGAATCCGATCAGCTCAAAGACAATTCTGATCGCCGTCGCTGCCGCTGTGTTGTCGGCAACGGGCATCGGGTGGTACGTCTTCCTAGCAAGGGAGAGCGCCGACCCGACGTTGCTGGAGGCTAGTGGGCAGGTGCGTGGAACGGAAGTCACGATCAGCGCCAAACTGGGAGGCATTGCAGATGTGGTCGCCATACGCGAGGGTCAGCTCGTAAAGAAGGGCGACATCATCGCGGAAATTGCCTCGCGCGACATCGAGGCAAAGCTTGCGCAGACCAAGGCACAAGCTGAAGCGGCGGCGAGCCAGCTCGTTGAGCTGGACGCGCAGATGCAGGCGCTCGACAATGCGGTAGAGCAGGCTAGACTGGGTACGGCCGTCGTCAGGGAATCGAGTGCTCATGGCGTGCATCAGGCCAATGAGGCAGTCGAGCGCGCAGGCGCCGAAGTGCGAGCGAACGGGGCCCAGTTGGAGCAAGACCGCAAATCAGTCGGGCGCTTCGCCAAGCTCGCCGAGCAGGGATTCGTTAGCCCGAGCTACCTCGACGAAGTGCGCACGCGGCTGCGCACCTCAGAGGCTCGCCTCCAAGCAGCCGTCAAGGCGCGCAACGAAGCCCAGGCTGCGCTGGAAAGCGCGCGAGCTGCCGGAGGCGAAGTCGCTGTAAAAGCAAAGGACGTGGATCGCCTGCGCAGCGAGCGCACGCGTTTGCTCGCCTCGCGCGAGACACTGAAGTACCAGCTAGCCGCCGCGCAGGCTCGTGTGCTGGAGGTCGAATCGGTATTGGCGGAAACTCGTCTCATCGCACCAACTGAGGCCACCGTTATTAGCCGCCTCGCCGAACCTGGAGAGCTCGTTGCGGCAGGTAGGCCGATCGCTACGCTCGTCAACCTCAGCGATCTCTATATCCGCGTGTACGTCGCGCAGAAGGATATCGGCAAAGTGCGGCTAGCAAACAAAGCGCAGATCTACTCGGATGCCTTTCCGGACAAACCCTTCTCTGGTGAGGTGAGCGAGATTGCGCAACGTGCGGAGTTTACGCCGAAGGAAGTGCACATGAAGGACGAGCGCGAGAAGCTGGTTTTCGGAGTCAAGATTAGGATCGATAACCCGCAAGGTTACCTGAAGCCCGGGATGCCTGTCGACGTCAAGATCCGGTGGCGCTAAGGCGGCGCGATTGAATGAATCGACCGGCAACGCGGAAGTTGCGGCCATGAACAGCGCGATCGAAGTTCGCGGGCTCTCCCGTCGTTTCGGCAAGCGCTGGGCGCTCCAAGGCGTCGAGCTAGAAATCGGCCGAGGCGAGCTGTTCGGCGTAGTCGGCGCCGATGGCGCTGGGAAGACGACCCTTATGCAGTCCCTATGCGCCATTCTTGACCCGAGCGAAGGCCATGTGCGGGTGGCTGGCCTGGATAGCGTCCGGGATGCGGTTCGCATCACTTCTGCGATCGGTTACATGTCGCAGGCGTATTCGCTGTATGGCGATCTCACCGTGGCCGAGAACCTTGAGTTCTTCGCAGCACTTCGCAACCTCGACCAAGGCGCATTCAAGCGTCGCCGCGAGCGCATGCTTGCATTTTCTGGCCTTGGACCCTTCACGGATCGCCGCACCGCCAGACTGTCCGGCGGCATGCAAAAAAAGCTCGCGCTATGTTGCAGCCTGTTGCACGAGCCGGACATCCTGATCCTCGACGAGCCTACCTTGGGCGTGGACCCGCTGTCGCGGCGAGAGCTGTGGCGCATGCTCGACGAGTACCGCGCGCAACGTAAAACGGTCGTCATGGCAACCTCCTATATGGACGAAGCGGCGCGTTGCGACCGTTTAGCCATCCTCGCGGATGCAAAGGTGATTGCTTGCGACCGCCCGGCTGCTTTCGGTGGGAACATCGAGGAAGCGTTCAAGACGATGCAAAGCTCGCCGGCCACTCCAGAACAGGCCTTGCCTTTCGCTGCGCTTCCGGAATACGGCGTAGCGATGCTGGTTGAAGGACTTACAAAAAGGTTCGGCAGCTTCACCGCGGTCGATAATGTCACTTTCTCGGTCGGGCGCGGCGAGGTGTTCGGCCTGCTCGGACCGAACGGTTCCGGTAAGAGCACGACGATTCGTATGCTGTGCGGCATCGAGCCCCCGAGTGCAGGGTCGGCGCGCGTCGCCGGCGTGGATGTGGGCCGGGATGCGCCGGCCGTTCGCGGGCGCATCGGCTACATGTCGCAGAAGTTCTCGCTGTATCTCGATCTCACTGTCGCCGAGAACATTGAGTTTTTTGGCGGCGTCTACGGCCTGGACGACGCTACCCTTCGAGCCCGGCGAATGTGGGTAGTGAGCATGGCTGGCCTCGCGGGCCACGAGAAAACCCGCGCCAAGCACTTATCTGGGGCGTTACGCCAGCGGCTCGCGCTAGGCTGCGCCGTTCTGCACCAGCCCGCCGTGCTGTTCCTCGACGAGCCCACGTCCGGCGTTGACCCGGTATCCCGCGCAGCCTTCTGGCGTCTTATCGGCAGGATCGCGTCGGCCGGTACGGCTGTGCTGGTCACCACCCACTATCTGCGCGAAGCCGAGGGCTGCGACCGTGTCGCCTTCATCAATCGCGGTCGACTGCTACGGCTTGACCGGCCCGAGCGTCTGCGCGCAGAGTTCAACACAGCGACCCTTGAGGAGGCGTTTCTGCGTGCTTTGGAGACGCAAGAATGATTCTGTCCGCACTCGTGCGCAAGGAGGCGATCGAGATCGTGCGTGATCCGATTACCCTCGGAGTCGCGGTGTTACTGCCCCTGGTTCTGCTGTTCCTCTTCGGCTACGGCGTGAGCATGGATGTCGAGGACGTCCGCTTCGCGGTCTACGATCAGGACAAGAGCCAGGACAGCTCACGTTTGGCGGAGGCTTTTTCCAGCAGCGGCTACTTCCGCCTCGTCGCTGATCTCAGATCCTTCGACGAGGTACAGCGCGCCCTCGACCGGGGCATCGCGCCGCTCGTACTGACAATCCCTCCGCGCTTTTCCAGCGATTTGGCGGCCGGCCGCGCCGCGCAGGTCGGGGTAGCCATCGACGGTTCCTTCTCGCCGACTGCTCTCATCGTGTCGAACTACGCGATGGCCATCATCAATCGATACTCGATGGGCTTGGCAACAACACGCGCCGCCGCCGCCGGTGTGCCCGTCGTTGAACCGCTGAGACTGGACACGCGCATCTTGTACAACGCACCGATGCGCACCGTCAACTATATCGTGCCTGGGCTGTTCGCCGTGTTGCTGATGGCCTTTCCACCGATGCTCACCGCGTTATCGATTGTTCGAGAGAAGGACCGCGGCACGATTGAGCAGATCTATGTGTCGCCGGTGCGACCGGCCATGTTCATCCTCGGCAAGATCGTGCCTTATGGCGTCATAGCGTTTTGCGAGATGCTGCTGGTGCTTGCTGTTGGCACGTTGTGGTTCGACATACCCTTCCGCGGCAGCCTGTGGCTACTGCTAGGCACTTCGCTGCTCTACGTAATGGTCACGGTAGGC
>CAZILI010000306.1:0-5202 GCA_964539965.1 uncultured Burkholderiales bacterium
GGCCAATCGCGCACGCCGATCTGCAAGCTGCCCAACGTCGAGCACACCGAGCAGACTTTTCCCGTCATGTTCCTGTACCGCAAGGAAGTGGTGGATTCGGGCGGCGCGGGGAAGTTTCGCGGCGGTTTGTCGGCGGAGAGCTGCTTCGTCCCGCACGGCACGCAGGAGATCACACACGACACCTTGTCCTCCGGCAATGCCATTCCTACGTCGTCGGGCATGATGGGGGGCTACCCGGCGACGGTCAACGTGTACAAGTACATGCGTGACTCCGACATCAAGGCGCGCCTGGGGCGACGCCAGATGATCGGCGACATCGCCGAGGTGAGCGGCGAACCGGTCACCCTGCAGCTGCGCCAGGAGAACTTCATACAGCGCCCCGACGACGTGTACGCCGTGATCTGGAGCGCGGCGGGCGGCTTCGGCGACCCACTGGAGCGCGATCCCGAAAAAGTGCGCGAGGACGTGATCGACAGCCGCGCCGTAAGCATACAAGCGGCGAAAGACATCTACGGGGTGGTGATCGACTCAGCCGGCACGCTCGACCTGCAAGCGACCGCCGCCTTGCGCGCGGCTAGGCGCGAGGCGCGGCGCCGCCGCGACGGCAAGACGCGGGTACTGTCCGGACCGCTCACCGCCGCGGTCACGGAGAACGTCTCGCTCAAGCGCGAGGCCGACGGTTTGCGCTTCTGCTGCGCCAAGTGCTCGGCCGACCTCGGCCCGAGCGGCGACAACTACAAAGACCATTGCGCGCCACAGGTGAGCGATATCACTGTCGCCAATCCCAATATCGGCGACTACAGACGCTACATCGATGACGTGCCGGAGTTCCGCCAATTTTTCTGCCCGGGCTGCGGCGCGCTGATTGAAAACGAAATCGCACGCGCGGGAGAGTCTATTTTGCGAGACATCGAACTGCACTTGTAGCGGTGGAGTGTCGGTGCGAAGATTGGTGACCGACAGAACAGGGAGACCAACATGAAACGAGCAACTTTCGCCCACTTGGCGCTCATCGCCCTCTTGACCGCGAGCGGCGCGGCCACGGCGCAACGCGCCTACTTGCTCAACGGCATAGATGAGAAAGTCACCTTCAACGACGCCGGCAAGCCGGTGATCGGCGCGCCCGGCGCCGACGTGCTCACCATCATGGATATCGGAACCGACCCCGCCAAGCCGCGCGTGGTCGCCAACTTGCCGCTCTCCAATTCCCTCTTCGGCCCGCCGGTCAACTTGCAAGTGACGCCCGATCAGCAACTCGCCCTGGTGGCCAGCGCCATCGTCACGGTGAAAGAGGGCGAGGGCTGGAAGGCCGTGCCCGACAACAAGATCTACGTGATCGATCTGCGCGCCGATCCGCCCCAACTCAAGAGCACGCTCGAAGTCGGCAAGCAGCCTTCCGGCATGGCCATCAATGCGCGTGGGGATCTCGCCTTAGTCGCGCAGCGCGCCGACAAGAACGTCGGCGTGCTGGCGATCGCGGCGGGCGAAGTGCGCTTGGTCGCCAGCGTCGATGTGGAGGACGAAGTCGCCGCGGTTGCCATCACGCCTGACGGCAAACGCGCGCTCGCACTCAAGAACAAAGCCAACAAGGTCGCGGTGCTCGACATCGACGGGCAGAAAGTGAGCTACGACAAGAACAAGGACATGCCGGTGGGGCAGTTTCCCTACAACGTCGACATCACACCCAACGGACGCCTCGCGTTGGTCGCGCACACCGGCAACGGCGGCCTGCCCGACGGCCACGCCGATTCGATCGCCGTCATCGACCTGAGCCGCGAGCCGCCGCGGGTGATCGATTACGTCGGCATCGGCGACGCGCCGGAAGCCTTCGCCATCAGCCCGAAGGGCGATATGGCGGTCGCCCTGCTGCTCGGAGGCGCGATCCTGCCGAAAGGCCACTGGGCCGCCGACAAAGACGGCGCGTTGGCGATACTCAAGATCGACGGCGGCAACGTGAGCAAGGTCGCCGAGATACCCGCGGGTCCGCTCCCCGAAGGCGTCGCGTTTTCGGACAACGGCGAATACTTCTACGTGAGCAGCTTCTTCAACAAGAACGTGCGCGTGTTCCGCGCGAAGGGCACGCAAGTACAGGACACGGGAGTAAGCCTTCCGCTGCCCGGCCATCCCGGCTCGATGCGCGCGCGGGCGCGATAGCTCGCGCCCGCGAGATGGCGTCTCTCGCCAAGGCGTGGTGCGGGGGGTCCGTCCCCGCTTTGCGGCGCTGCAAACCCACTCGATTGTCGCGCCCTTCCATTGTTTCCATGCGCGCCTGGGCACCGGGGGTTGGCCACAACGGCTTGGGCCCTCATCGATGAGGAGAACTTGGCATTTGCGTGGCCGATCTGGGAGTTCACTGCGCCGCTGGACACGATCCGGTCGCTACTTCACAACTGGGCGAGCTTGCCGAACCCGCCTGCTCGGCCCCGATACGCTGCCCGCTGCGCTCTCTGGGCACGACCTGGGCAAACACAACCGCAACAGCGCAGTGGCCTCCACGACGGTCCACAGGCATGTCCGCGGCATTCGCAGACGATCAAACCGCGATGACGGTAACCGTTTCCTCGAGACCAGCGAAATCGCCCGGGTTTCTGGTGTAGAGCGGCAGGCCGTTAGCCGCCGCGGTCGAGGCGATGAGCAGGTCGGCCAGACGCGTTCGACTGGATCGTCCCGCTGCTTTCGTTGCGGCGAAGACTCGGCCGTACACCCGCGCAGCCTCGATGTCGAAAGGCATGGCATTCCACGTCGCCGCAGCCCACTGCAGTCGGTCCTGGCGCCGCGCCCGCTCGTGTTCGTCTTTGGTCGCGTGCGGCCCGGCGGCTAGTTCAGCAAGGGTCACGGCGGCGATGGCCGATTCATCAGGAAGCAAGGCGGGATCGAGCAGATCATGGTCCAGCACTACAGAGGTGTCCAGCAAACCCCTTGTCGGCTCAGCCATCGACGGACTGGTCAACTACGGCATCTAGGTCGGCGCGCAACTGGCGGGCGTCGACGCGGGGCGCCCGTCGCGCCGCATCAGCAATCAGCGTCCGAGGCACGAACCGCCGTGGCGGAATTGGCCGCAACTCAGCAACGGGCACTCCGTTACGGGTAACGATGATCGTTCGTCCCGCTTGCACTTCTCGCAATACGGCACTGGAATCGTTGCGTAGCTCTCGTTGAGTTATGACTCTATCCATGGCGGCCACTGTAGCATCTGTAGCAATTGGTAGCAAGCGCGGATCTGGAGGCGGAAGGCCTTGATGTGAAGACCGTTTCGGCGCCGGCGCCGTGCTGCGGCCTGACCGCCCCACTCCGGCGCGGCACCAAGACGATTCGCTCCACCTCGCTTATCATATGCGCCACAACAACACCGCTTATCGGAGGGGTCGATTCATGTCCAGCAAGCTCGGGCCCGCAAAGGGTCGCGTTTCCTCCTTCGCCGCTCGCCGTCGTGTGCTGGGTTCAATTGCGGCTTCGGGCGCGGCCATTGTCGCAGGCGGTTTTCCGGCCATCTTGCGCGCGCAGAGCGATGCGATTCGCATCGGCTTTCCGACCGCGCTCACCGGCCCGTTCGGCGCCGAGGCGGCGGATCAAGTCCGCGGGGCGGAGTTGGCGGTGAAGGAGTTCAATGACGCCGGCGGGCTGAAGGGCCGCAAGGTGGAACTGCTGGTGCGCGACGACAAGCTCAATCCCGGCGAGGCCGCCACACGCACCTTGGAGTTGATCGAGAAAGAGAAAGTGCACTTCATCGTCGGCTCCCTCGGCGCCGCCGTGCAATTGTCGATCAACAATGTGGCCAAGCAGCGCGGCGTGTTGTTCAACTCGATCAGCCAATCGGACGCGATCAACGAAGCCAAGGATTGGAGCAAGTACACCTTCCACGAGGCGCTTAACCCGCACATGACGACCGCCGCGGTCGCGCGCTACGTGCTGCCGAAATACGGCAAGCGTGTCGTGTTCTTGACCGCCGACTATGCGTACGGCGACGAAGCGGTACGCGGCTTTAGCACCGCGGGCAAGCCCTTGGGCATCGAAGTGCTGGCCGACATCCGCCATCCGCTGGGGCACAGCGAGTATTCCACGTTCTTCCCGCGCATCCAGTCGCTCAAGCCGGACGTGCTGATTTGCTGCAATTTCGGGCGCGATCAGTTGAACACCTTCAAGCAAGCCCATGACTTCGGACTGAAGAAGACCATGCGCATGGCCGCACCGCTGCTGTCGTATTTCGCGCGGGTGGCCGGAGGGCCGAACGTCTACAAGGATATTCCCGCCGGGACGGGCTACTACTGGGCACTGGAAGACAAGATCCCGAGCGCCAAGGCATTCAACGACAAGTTCCGCGCCGCCAACAAGGGCGCGGTGCCCTCCGAATACGCCGCGCTCGGCTATTCCGGGACCCGCTCGGTGCTGACCGCGGTAGCCAATGCCGGCTCGACGGACACCGACAAAGTCATCGAAGCGCTGCGCGCGCTCAAATACGACTGGTACAAAGGGCCTCAGCACTACCGACGCTGTGATCATCAATCGGTGCAGTCGGTGTACTTGATCGAATCGAAAGACGCATCCGAGATGAAAGAAGCGCACGACGTCTTCAAGCTGCTCGGCGAAGAGAAATTCGACGAAAGCGCACTGCGCACTTGCGCGGACCTCGGGCACAAGGCGTAACGGACCGCGCCCCGATGCCGTCTGCCGTGCTTCGCCCGCCGCCGGGCGTGGATTAGCGCGCGCATGGACGCCAACCTGCTTCTCATGCAGGTCTTCACCGGCATCGCGCTGGGCGCGATCTACGTGCTGGTGGGCGTGGGCCTGTCGCTCATCTTCGGCATGTTGACGGTGGTGAACTTCGCCCACGGCGCTTTCTTCATGGTCGGGGCGTACGCCGGCGTCTACCTGTTCGGCTTGACCGGCAATTTCTGGCTTTGTCTGGTCGGCGCCCCGATCGTGGTCGGCCTGCTCGGACTGGTGGTCGAGCGTTGGCTGGTTCGCCCGCTGTACGGTCGCGGGATCGACTATCCCTTGCTGCTGACCTTCGGCCTCACGTATGTCTTCATGGAGGCGATTCGCATCCAGTTCGGCAAGGAAGGACTACCGTTCGACACGCCCGAGATCTTGCAGGGCGCCGTCGATCTGGGCTTCGGCTATTTTCCCAAGAATCGATGTTTCCTGATTCTCATCACCTCTTTGGTGGAGGCGGCGCTGTGGCTATTCATCGAGAAGAAGCGC
>CAZILI010000307.1:0-5195 GCA_964539965.1 uncultured Burkholderiales bacterium
GATGACCATCGTCGATACCATCGCCGACGTCTACTACGGCGACCGCGTCAAGATGGCAATGGCGTTCGCCGAACTGCTCAATCAGGAAGCTCGCGGCCTCGAGGCGCAGGGCGTGGAGGTGATCCAATTCGACGAGCCGGCCTTCAACGTGTACATGGACGACGTCAAGCGCTGGGGCATCGATGCGCTGCATCGCGCCATCGACGGCTTGAAATGCAAGACCGCCGTGCACATTTGCTACGGCTACGGCATCAAGGCTAACATCGATTGGAAGAACTCGCTCGGCAGCGAGTGGCGGCAATACGAAGAGATTTTCCCGGCACTCGCGGGCAGCCGGCTGGATCAAGTTTCGGTCGAATGCATACACGCTCGAGTGCCGCTTCGCCTGCTCGAGCTGTTGGGCGACAAGCAGGTGCTGGTCGGTGTAATCGACGTTGCGACCGACCAAGTCGAGACGCCGGAAGTAGTCGCCGACGTACTCGCGCAAGCCATGAAGCACGTGCCGAAGGAGCGCTTGTTTCCCTGCACCAACTGCGGCATGGCTCCCATGCGGCGCGACATCGCGGTGGCCAAGCTCAACGCCTTGGTCGGCGGAGCGCGTCTGGCGCGGCAGCGGTACGGCTAAGCCCGTTTATCCCTTTGTCCTGCGCCCCGCGAAGCCGAGCGCAAGTCACCCGGTCAGCAATCGCCTTTTTACCTAGTCGTTTGGCCTAGCGACAAACCCCGGCGTGATGGGGTGCGGGCAGGATGCTGCTTCGCTACATTCCAAACGGCCCGCATCCCTTGCGGACCAGTGGCCGAAGTCGGCATTGGTTGAGTACGCCCAGCTCGGTCGCCAGCAAACCTCGACTAGGAGAAGATTATGCGTCGCGCCCTACATGTACCCCAAGCTATTGCGGTATTCCTCATGACCATCGCGTTCGGATCGCCCGCCTTCGCTCTGCAGGACTGGACGGCCGTCCCCGCGGCCTGCGCTGGCACCGACAACAATTTTTACAGCGGCACGCCGTCGGCGGCTTTCCCGGTAGCTAGGTTTATCGTCCCCGGGGGACGGCTCAGTTTCAACGCTTCACATGTCGGGTACATAGCCGTCGTGTGCAACGTCGACAACCCGCGAGATTTGGGGACCAACCCCGCATGGGACCAGCTGGAGGTGACCTACGTCGATCCGGACGGCGTACACACGGTCGATGTGCACTTCGGAGACAACTATCAAGTCCTGGTACAACTCGTACGAACAAACAAGATTAGCGGTGTGCAAAGCGTGGTAGCGGATTTCAATAGCAACGGCGATTGTCCGCTCGGATCGTTTTGCGACGGGACCGCAGTACGCCACCACGTCAAACCATTCACGCACACCTTCGACTTTGCCAACTATGCGTACGCCGTCTACGGGCGCGTGTACCGTCGCGAGGCCAACCTGCTCGTCAAACCCATTCTCATTCAGATGAGGCTCAACAATCGTTGAGCGAAGGCGGGGTGCCGCGACAATTGCGGCGCCGAGTTGCCAGAGCCCGGCCCACCCTACTCGGCCTTGATGCCGGTCTCCTTCGCCAGCTTGATCCATCTGGCCCGCTCGCTGGCGAGGTGCGCGCGAAATGCCTCCGGCTTGCTCGCGACGATCTCCGAGTCGGCGAACTCGCGCCGGCCTTTGACGGCAGCGCTGTTCAGTATCGTTGACATAGTGCTCTGCAAACGATTGACGATTTCTGCGGGCAAGCCCGCGGGGCCCGCCATGCCGGTCCAGATGTACATCTCGAGTTCCGCCATGCCCAACTCGACAAACGTCGGCGCCTCCGGCAACTGTGGGGACCGTGTCTTGCCGGTGGTGGCGAGCGCACGCAGGCGCCCCGCCTTCACCTGAGCGTCGACGGTCGCGGCAAAGCCGAATCCATAGGCGACTTGGCCCGAGATCAAGTCGGTGATCATGGGCGCCTCTCCCTTATAGGGAACCGAAGGCACGTCGATGCCGACTCGGCGATTGAACATCTCACCAGCGAAGTGACTAAAGTGCGCGATACTCGGCGTGCCGTAGGCGACCTTGCCGCGATTGGCTTTCGCGTACGCAACCAGTTCAGCCACGCTGCGCACGCCCAGATCCGCATGGACGACCAGCACGGTCGGACGGCGCAGAAATTGCGTAACGGGCGTGAAGTCCTTGTCGGCGTCGTATGGCACCTGCATACCGATCGCCTGCGCGATCGCTTGCTCGTTGGGTGAGACGTAGAGCAAGGTGTAGCCGTCCGGCTTGGATTTGGCCACGACATCGGCGCCCACCACGCCGCTCGCTCCGGCGCGATTGTCAACCAACACTTGTTGTCCGACCGCCTTGCCGAGTTCGGCGGCGATGATGCGCGCCTGGGTATCCGCGACACCACCCGCCGGCCAAGGAACCACCCAGCGGATCGGCTTGTCCGGATAGGAATCTGCCGCTGTCGCGCTCGATACCAGCGCCAGGCAGAAGAGCAAGACCAACGTCCTTGCAAGCTGCATCATGTCCTCAACTCTTCGACGCCATGTCATAACCCTCGGGCGTTCATTTCAACACGTAGCGATCCGGCTCTTCAAAGAAATCAATCACTTTGGAGCCGGCTGGAGCTTTCGCGCTGTGCACCACGCCGGCCGGAATATAGTACGAGTCCCCCGGACGGTACGTTCGGGTCACACCTCCTATGGTCAGTTCCACGTCGCCTTCGAGCACGGTACCCCATTGCGCCTTGTGGCTGTGAGGTGGGATTTCCGCATCCTGCAAGAGATCTCGAAGAAAACCAATTGACCGTGTGGCGACGGCAGCACGTGGGTTTTCACGGCCGTCGAAGGATAAGGCAAATCGGCCACAGGCAAGCGCGTGATCATCTCTGGAAGCTCCATCTCTCGTTCCTCCTTCTTTAATCGTACGGGAGCGGTATGTGTATACCGGCCCGGTCTTTCAACCCTTCCTCGACGAGCGCGATCCCCGCCTCCGAGGGCATCCCATCTTCATCCGGTACAGCAAGATCGAACGGAAGTTCCGGGAGCTGGGCAGTCCACCGGCTCCAAGTGGATTCGCAAGTGAACGATTCGCGCGATAGAGAGCTTGTCAAGTCGATCGAGCGATCGATTAGGCGACCTCCGTCTCGAGGCATGGCGAGATGTTTTTCATGACTCGACGCACATATTCGTCTTCTTCGCCTGCCGGCGCGACGTAGTGCAGCACCTCGCGTGCAGCCAGCCCGCGGGGGCGCATGTCCGTCTGCGTTACCGGGCCAAGCTATCTCGTAACCACGCGCAGTCCCGCGCTTGCGCTAACTCGAGGACGCGCTGCCCGCGCATGATCTGCGGCATGACGCCGATCATTTCTTGCGCCTGTAGCATGGCTTGCTCGATATTGCGTGCGGTTTGCATCCGCTGAGCCGGCAACTGCGCGGCGGCAGCGGCCTGTCCGGCCCAAGCGCCTCCCGGCACGATGGAACTGAAGATCGTGAGCGCGCTTTGAGCGGCCATGTTTTGCGATGCGGCGTTCATGGCGGCAATCTTCTCTTGCGCCACGGCACCCGACTTCGCGACGTGAGATTGAAGGGCCGGATCTTTCACGACCACCACTAGTTCGCTTTCAAGTTTCTCACAACTCAACGACTCATCCCCGGGGCGATACGCCGCTGTTTGCGCCTTTTGCAGCGCCGACTCTAGGTCGCCCTGCATGGTTTGCGGCGTTTGCGCAACGGTCGACGCGGAAATCCCGCCGAGAAATGCAATCAAAATAATCCGCTGGAATGTCGCCCCAGTCTTCTGCTCCATCTTTCGCTCCTTCACCTCGTGGTCCGGCAAAGCGGGCCTGCTGGTATACCTTTCGCTCGCACGACGACTCCGCCCTCATGCGCCGCCTCATGTCAGTGTATGCAGTTTCGATTAGCTTCGTTAGCGCCATTGGATTGACATCAGAGTCCGGACGGAGTTTCACATGCCGCATGAACTTGCCAGTGCCCTCCAGCAGACTTCCGGGGTCGGCGATCTCGGCCCCACGGAAGAACCCGACGTTGACGTGAGCGGTGAAAGCATTCACATAAGCAAACGCCGCCTCACCGACACACGCGGTCGGATGGCCGTCATGCAATAACTCCCGGACATCGTCTCCGCACTCGCGCATGACCTCAAACCAGCGCCGCGCGATCGCCCCCAATTCACCGGAACGCTCGCGCAGCCAGATCTCGATAGCGGAATCTCGCCTGATCGAACTGGGGAACCGCAGAAGCTTGTCCATGGCGACTTCGTCTCCCCGCCTTGCCTCGCGGCATAGCTACGCCGGATACCGCTCGAACTCCCGAAGCTCGCTGATATGCTTCACCCAGCCGAGCCGTTCAGCCGTCTGTACTTGCGCTGTCGGCGGAAGTGCGTCCGGGTTGTCGAGCGTCGCAGTCTGTACGTCGACTAGCCCCGGCAGCACGGAGGCGTTTCTGTAAAAAAGCCCGCTCCCGCAGTCAGCGCAGAAACTACGCATAGCGGTACCCGACGAATTGATCGTCTTCGGCTGTCCCTGCCGCAACGTCAAAGCGGCTTCGGGAAACATCGCCCAACTCACCATCGGCGCGCCCGCACTGCGTCGGCAGTCCCGGCAATGGCACAAGGCCACGACTTTCGGTTCGCCCGAAAGCTGATAGCGAATCGCGCCACACAAGCATTGCCCAGCGTAAGTCATGAATGGAATTCCTTCGTGCTTGACCGACAGCAAGACTGTACACCATCGCGATAACGGGCGCCGTCCATGGGAGCGAAATCGCGCATTGCGACACCCAATCGCTTCGCGGCGGCAGGTTATGTGCGGCGAAGGGTTAGCCCCTAGTCCTCGTCCTTAAACCACAGGCAGCCGGCAGAATTTGCGGCGATAGCGAGTACCCCCGTGTCGAGCGTGGCGTCCGTGACCGAATGCCAATGATGCCCACTGTCCTCATCTCTCGGCTTCCCGTAGTTTCCATTCGTGTAGTACACCGTGTCGGTCGAGGGAAACTGCTCGACGAACTCAACCGCGAGAGCGAGCGCTTGGTCGTCCGACATGAATTTGCATCCGTATGCTAGGTCTTCGCGCAAGGCACGCCGTAACACCTCAAGGGCTTCCTCTCGCGGCACGGCGACGAATGCATCCGCAATGGGCTTTAGGCCGAAGTGTCGTGCGGCCTCGATTGCGGACGCGAACCCCTGCTCCGACCTAGCGAGGATGA
>CAZILI010000308.1:0-5195 GCA_964539965.1 uncultured Burkholderiales bacterium
CATCATGCCCGGGCAGGCGATTCGCAAGCTCTCGGTCCGTCAGAAGTTGAACGCCATCGGCATGGAGTTCAAGGGCAAGAACGTGCTGCTGGTGGACGACTCGATCGTGCGCGGCACCACCAGCCGCGAGATCGTGCAGATGGCGCGCGACTGCGGTGCGTGCAAGGTCTACTTTGCCTCGGCGGCCCCCCCCGTACGCTTCCCCAATGTGTACGGCATCGACATGCCGTCGTCGAAGGACTTCATCGCGACCGGGCGCAGCGAGGAAGAAATCGCGCGCGAGATCGGCGCCGATGCGGTGTTCTACCAAGACCTCCCCGCCTTGGTGACGGCGGTGCGCGGCGATTCTTCGCAGACGCGATTCGACACCTCCTGCTTCGACGGCGTGTACATCACCGGCGACGTTACGCCGGAGTACTTGGCGCAACTCGAGGAGTATCGGATCGACGAAGAAACCAAACTCAAGACGCACCTGTCGGCATTTCAGCTCGATTTGGATCTCACCACCGTCGACTAACAGGTTCACGTAAGTCCCCGCAGCCGCCCGGCTGTCGCCCCGACCCGCGCCGCAAGGCGTTTGACAGGCACGGCACGATTGAGTTATGGTCTTCATTGCGCCGATTTGATTTCAGCTTGCGGGCGCGAAAAAAATTCCGCTAAAGCGAGGACCTGACCCGATCCGCTTTAGGCGCTCGGGTTTTGTGTTTTTGGGTGTCACACTTCGCGTGGCGTAGTGTCGGCTCGTAACACAGAGGACCTCTTGAGCTTGCAGTACCTTTGCCACGCAGGAGGTGTGAGCCATGTCGAATTCAAGTTTGCACGCCGAAACGCTGGCGGTGCGCGCCGGTATCCACAGAAGCCAATTCAACGAGCACGCCGAGGCGCTGTATCTCACCTCGAGCTTCGTGTTCAAGAACGCCGCGCAGGCGGCGGCGCGATTTCAGAACCTGGAGCCGGGTGATACCTACACCCGCTTCACCAATCCCACGGTAACGGTATTTCAGGAGCGGCTGGCCGCGCTCGAAGGCGCGCAGTCCTGTCTTGCGACCAGCTCCGGCATGGCTGCGATTCTAACCGCCACCATGAGCTTGCTGCGGGCGGGCGATCACATCGTCAGCTCGCACAGCATCTTCGGTGCGACCTTGCAGCTGTTCACCAGCGTGCTGGCGCGTTTCGGAGTCGAGACGACTTTCGTTTCGCTTACCGACGTCGACGCCTGGCGCGAGGCCATACGGCCCAACACCAAGCTCTTGTTTGTCGAAACACCGTCCAATCCGCTCACCCAGGTGTGCGATCTCGCGGCGCTGGCCGACATCGCGCATCGCGCGGGCGCGCAACTCGTGGTCGACAACTGTTTTTGCACGCCGATTCTGCAACGCCCGCTCGACTGGGGGGCCGACATCGTGATTCATTCCGCCACCAAGTTCCTGGACGGTCAAGGCAGAGTGCTCGGCGGCGCGGTGCTGGGCAAGGAGGAAACCATCATGGGCGCGATGTTTCCGTTCCTGCGCAATGCCGGCCCGACCATGAGTCCGTTCAATGCCTGGGTATGCCTAAAAGGCTTGGAGACACTCAAGATACGCATGGAGGCGCAGTGCACGGCGGCGCTTACCTTGGCGCAATGGCTGGACAAACACCCGGCGGTGGAGCGCGTTTATCACCTGGACCTACCGAATCATCCGCAGCATGCTCTCGCCAAGCAACAGCAAAAGCGCGGCGGCGCGGTGGTGTCGTTCGACGTCAAAGGCGGGCGCGACCGCGCGTGGCAGGTGATCGACGCCACTCGATTGATCTCGATCACCGGCAACCTGGGCGACGTGAAGAGCACCATCACGCACCCCGCCAGCACGACCCACGGACGCATCTCGGCCGAGGCGCGTGCCGCGGCCGGTATCGGCGAGGGCTTGATCCGAGTTGCCGTCGGCTTGGAGAACGTGGAAGATATCATCGCCGATTTGGCGCGCGGCCTAGACGCCTGAAAGGAGAGCAGCATGCAGTCAGAACGACTGAGCCTGGAGCCGAAACCCAGCGTTTCTCGGCGCGAATTCGTCGCCGTGACGTTGTCGTCCGGGTTCGCGCTTGCGGTGCAACCGGTAGCGGCGCAAACCATCACCACCGACAGCAGCGGCTTGGAAGCCGGAGAGGTGCAGCTGGGGCTTGGCTACGACACATTCCCCGCCTATCGCGCCATGCCCGCCACCGGCGGGCCATTTCCCGTCGTGCTGGTGGTGCAGGAAATTTTCGGCGTACACGAGCACATCAAGGACGTTTGCCGGCGGCTCGCCAAGGCGGGCTATCTCGCCATCGCGCCGGAGCTGTTCTTTCGTCAAGGCGATGTGAGCAAGCTTAAGGATATCAACGAGATTCTGGACAAAGTCGTGAGCAAGGTGCCCGACGCTCAGGTGATGAAAGACCTCGATACCGCCGTGTCCTGGGCGGAGCAGAACAAGGGCGATACACGCAAGCTTGCCATCACGGGCTTTTGCTACGGCGGACGCATCGTCTGGCTATACGCCACCCACAATCCGCAGCTTGCCGCCGGCGTGGCCTGGTACGGCCGGTTGCTCGGCGCGCCCAACGAACGCCAGCCCAAGCACCCGCTCGACATCGTCAAGCAACTTCAGGCGCCGGTGCTGGGTCTTTATGGCGGCAAGGATCAGGGCATTCCGGTAAGCGATGTCGAAGACATGAAGGGCGAACTCAAGGCGGCCGGCAAGCCCTCGGAAATCTTGGTCTACCCCGAGGCGCCGCACGGCTTTCACGCCGACTATCGCCAAAGCTATCGCAAAGACGCCGCGCAGGACGGGTGGAAGCGCATGCTGGAGTGGTTCGGCAAGCATGGCGTGTAGGTAGCGGGGAGCGAAAGGCAGAAAGATGGGGGGGTATCCTATCTATAGGATAGTATGGAAGCCGTATTCAGAATGCTACCGGATGGGGTATAAGTTTGGAGTGACGGTCCTCGGCGCGTACTTGGTCAACCGTTAAGTCCAGAATTGGACGCCTTCAAGGCCTTTGCGTTCGGCGCCCTGCTGGCGCTCGCGGTCGGTCCGATTGCGCTTTTGATCGTCGCGCGCGGGGTACGTGATGGCGCGCGCAGCGCGGTTCCGAGCGCCATCGGCGTCGCGCTCGCCGATTTCACCTATGCGCTGTTGGCTTTCAGCCTGGGCGGCGTCTTGCTGCCGCAACTGCACGCCCACGAGGCCTGGTGGCGCCTGGGATCTTCTCTCGTGCTGGTCGCGGTGGGGGCGTACTTGTTCGGTTCGGCCGTGCGCCAAGCGGGCAACGCTGCGCCCGAGCGCCCACTTGGTAGGGGCACGATGCTGAGCGATGCGATTAGCATCTTTTTTTTGACCTTGGCCAACCCGCTCACCATCGTTTTGTTCGCCGCGTTTCTCGCCCAGCTCGACCTGCGCGGCGGCTGGCTCGCGCTGACCTACTACGCGCTGCTGGTGTTTCTCGGCAGCCTGTTGGTGCAGCTGGTGTGGGCGTCGGCCGGCGCCGCGCTCGGCGCGGTGTTACGCCAACCCGCCGTCGTGCGTGCGGTCAATTTCGTGAGCTTCGCGGGTGTCGTGGCATTCGGCCTGTATGGCCTAGTCGAAGCCGGCGCGCGCCTGCGCTTGTAGTTCGCTTGCGATGGCGAGCGGGCTGGCTCAGACAATGAGGGTCTGCAGGCGCGCGCCCGCCTCATCGCAGCGAAGATAGCCTCCGCCCTCATACCAATCGGGCAATACCCAGCGTTCGCAAGCGCGTTCGTCCACGTGGTGCGCATGCCGCGCCGGGCGGTGCGTGTGACCGTGGATCAGGCGCGGATAGTCATGCGCGCGCAATGCCGCATTCACGCTCGCCGCGGTCACGTCCATGACCTCCATCGGCTTGAGCTGCTTACGCGCTTCGCTCTCGCTGCGTGCCTGCAACGCGATCGCCTTCCGGCGCGCCAGCGGCTGCGCGAGAAATTGCCTGCGCCACTCCGGCGCGCGCACTTGCGCGCGAAAGCGCTGATAGTCCAGATCGTCGCTGCACAAGGTGTCGCCGTGCAGCAGCAAGGTGCGCTGTCGTCCGATTTGCGCGACGTGCGCGTCTTCCAGCAGCTCGGCGCCGCTGGCGCGGGAGAACGCCTCCCCGATCAAGAAATCGCGGTTGCCGCGCATGAAGTACAGGGCGACGCCGCGCTCGGAGGCGGCGCTCAGCGCCTGCACGATCGAGCGATTGAACGGATCGCCCAAGTCGTCGTCGCCGACCCAGTACTCGAACAAGTCGCCCAGTATGTACAACGCTTCGCACCCACTCGCCTGGTCTTCCAAGAAGCGAAAAAACAGTTTGCTAATATGGGGCCGGCTTGGGCACAGGTGCAGATCGGAGATAAGGAGCGTGGTGCTCAAACGAGGCTTCGCAGGCTGGATACACAGCCTATTGTAAACCGAGCAAACATGGACCTCTTTTTCGTCGTATCGAAGATCGCCTGGTTCGTCGTGCAGCCGCTCAATCTCGCCGCCCTGGCGGTCGCGGCGGCGACCTGGCGCGCCTGGCGGGGCAGCCTGCGCGGCGCGCGCCGCTGGATCACGTTGAGCTTGCTGCTGCTGCTGGCACCGGCGCTGCTGCCGCTCGATCGCTGGCTGCTGGCGCCGCTGGAGACGCGCGTGGCCGCACCCGATCCGCTGCCCGCGCGCGTCGACGGCATCGTGCTGCTCGGCGGCGCGCAGCGGCCGGTGCTGACGGCATACCATCGTCAGCCCGAACTCAATGCGGCCGCCGAGACGCTCACGACGTTTCTGGCATTGGCGCGCCGCTATCCGCAGGCGAAGCTGGTGTTCTCGGGCGGCAGCGGCGACATCTTGCACCAAGAATTGTCCGAAGTGCAGACGGTAAAGCTGTTCCTGCAGGAACAAGGTTTCGAGGAGGCGCGCGTCACCTACGAAGGCAAGTCGCGCAATACCTACGAGAACGCGCTCTACAGCAAGGAGCTCGTGCAACCTCGCCCCGATGAGACCTGGCTCGTGATCTGTGTCGCGCGCAGCGCCCCGCGCACTCTGGGCATTTTTCGCAAGCTCGCTTGGAACGTGATACTCGTGCCGCGTGACCACCTGGTGGTGCCGCCGAGCGAGGGATGGTTGAGCCTTGCCCTGCTCGGCGCGCACGACAATCTGGCGCAGGGTGTGCGCGAGTGGATTGGACTCATCGCCTACCGGCTCGCTGGC
>CAZILI010000309.1:0-5179 GCA_964539965.1 uncultured Burkholderiales bacterium
ACTCGCTCGACGGCAGCGAACAACGCGGTTGAGGTGTTCTCCACCAAGCGCGCCTGCCCGAGCTGCGCCAGGAGCTTTCCCGAGTTGGACCCCCGCTTGTTTTCGTTCAATTCCAAGCACGGCTGGTGCCCGACCTGCTTCGGCACGGGTTTGCAGCTGGCGGGCTTCGATCAGGAGCAAAGCGGCGAGGAAATCTGGTGGAACGAGTGGTTCGAGGGCGATGCCGAGGACTGCCCCGATTGCGCCGGCAAGCGGCTGAATCGCGAAGCGCTCGCGGTGGGCTTTCGCGACACTTCGATCGCCGACTTGACGGCGAGGCCGGTGGGCGAGCTGGCGACGTTCTTGCGGCGCCTAAAGCTCGCCGGCCGCGAAATCGACATCGCCCGCGACATCGTCGCGGAGCTGCGCTCGCGCTTGGAGTTCTTGCAAGAAGTGGGGCTCGGCTATTTGTCGCTGGACCGCTCGGCGCCGACCTTGTCGGGCGGGGAGGCGCAGCGCATTCGGCTGGCCGCGCAGTTGGGCTCGAACCTACGCGGGGTGTGCTACATCTTGGACGAGCCGACCATCGGGCTGCATCCGCGCGACACCCGCATCCTGCTCGATACGCTCGCCAAGCTCCAGGCCAAAGGCAATCCCTTGGTGGTGGTCGAGCACGACGAGGACACCATCCGGCGTGCGCAGCACTTGATCGACTTGGGTCCCGGCGCCGGCAGCCAGGGAGGCGAGATCGTCGCGGTGGGCAGCCTGCAAGACCTGATGCGCGCGCCCGCATCGGTGACCGGCCGATTCTTGGCGCAACCGCTCAAGCATCCGCTGGTGGCGCGGCGCACGGTGGCGCGAGATACGCCGGCGCTCGAAGTGATCGACGCCGATCTGCACAATCTTAAGAAGTTGCGCGCGCGCATTCCGTTGCAACGCGTGAGCGTGATCACCGGCGTGTCGGGCAGCGGCAAATCCACCCTCGCGCGCGACGTGCTGTTCGCCAACTTGTATCAATCCTTAAGCGCGACGCGCAAGCGCAAGGCCGCGGCATGGTATGGCTGCAAGGCCATCAAGGGGATCGAGCAGATCGAGCGCGTGCTGGAAGTCGATCAGACCCCGATCGGCAAGACGCCGCGCTCCTGTCCCGCCACCTATGTCGGTTTCTGGGACGCGATCCGCCGCCTGTTCGCCGACACCACCGAAGCGCGCGTGCGCGGCTATACGGCGAGCCGATTCTCCTTCAATACTTCCGGCGGCCGTTGTGAGACATGCGAAGGCCAGGGGCTGAAGAAGATCGAGATGAGCTTTCTGCCCGACGTAAAGGTGACCTGCGAAGCCTGCGGCGGTGCGCGCTTCAACGCCGAAACCCTGAGTGTTGCTTGGCGCGAGCGCAGCATCGGCGACATCCTGGCGATGAGCGTCGACGAAGCGACCGGATTCTTCGCCGCGCACCGCGGCATCCACCATTCTCTGCGGCTGTTACAAGACGTGGGCTTGGGCTATCTCACCCTCGGGCAGCAGAGCCCGACTTTGTCGGGCGGGGAAGCGCAACGCATCAAGCTGGTGACCGAGCTGGCAAAAGCGCGTGACTCGTCGCCGCCGCGGCGCGGCGGCGGCAGCGTGCACACTCTGTACGTGCTCGATGAGCCGACCGTCGGTTTGCACATGGCTGATGTGGAAAAGCTCATACGCGTGTTGCATCGACTGGTCGATGCCGGCAATACGGTGGTGTTGATCGAGCACAACTTGGATGTGATCGCCGACGCCGACTGGATCATCGACCTCGGGCCCGAAGGCGGTGAAGCCGGCGGCAAACTGGTGGTGCAAGGGCCGCCCGAGGCGATCGTCAAGCACAAGGCGCGCTCGCACACCGGGCGGGTGCTAGCGGAATTCCTCGCCGAGCGCAGCGCCTGACCGGGCGGCTGGCCCACAGCCTCACCCGCCTGACAAGGTGAATATGTCACAGCTTTGGTGTGCGCTGGATCAACGCTGCGCCCGCGCGCACCGTGCCATGCTGACGACAGCGCGTTGGCGACCGGTATCCGCCGCGTCTACGCCGTTCGGGCGACGACTCGCCCATTCACGAATTTGGGGGGTATAGGCACTATAAGCTAGTGTGGATGAGGGCTGTAGGCCAATACCCATGCCTGTATAGACGGCAACGCCGCCGTGTCGATCAAACCCAAGAAAGCCAGGAGCTAAGCATGAATCAACAGATCAACCGGCAGTGGCGCATTGCGCGACGCCCGGTCGGAATGGCCAAAGTGTCGGATTTCGAGTGGCGCGAAGAATCGGTTCCCACGCCGGGCCCCGGCCAGGTGCTGGTGCACAACCAATACTTGTCGCTCGATCCGACCAATCGCCCGTGGATGTGGGAGGAGGACACCTATCTGCCGGCGCAGCGCATAGGCGATGTGATGCGCGGTGTGACGATCGGCACTGTAGAGCGGTCGAACGATCCCGACTTCCCCGAAGGGGCGACCGTGACCGGTGTGCTCGGCTGGCAAGACTACGCCCTGGTCGACGGCAAGGGCGGCGCGCTGACCCCGCTGCCGCCGGATATTTCGCCCAGCAGCCATTTCGGTTTGTTCGGCCACATCGGGTTGACCGCCTACGTCGGGCTGCTCGATATCGGCAAGCCCAAGGCCGGCGAGACCTTGGTGGTGTCCGCGGCGGCCGGCGCGGTCGGCTCGCTGGTGGGGCAGATCGGCAAGCTCAAGGGCCTGCGCGTGATCGGCATTGCGGGCAGCGACGACAAATGCGCCTGGATCACGCAAACCCTCGGCTTCGACGCCGCTATCAACTACAAGCGCGAATCGGTCTACAAGCGCCTCAAGGAATATTGCCCCGGCGGCATCGACTTGTATTTCGACAACGTCGGCGGCGCCACGCTGGAAGACGTGCTGAGCCTTATCAATCTGAACGCCCGCATCGTCGTGTGCGGCATGATCTCGGTTTACAACACCATCGGCGGCACCTTGACCATTCCGCCCGGGCCGAACAATTTGTTCAATCTGGTCATCAAGCGCGCGCGCATGGAGGGCTTTCTTTGCCTCGACCATTGGGCGCGCGCGCCGGAAGCGTTCAGCGCGCTTGCGGCTTGGCACCGCGAGGGCAAGCTGCAATATCGTTTGGATGTCGTCGAGGGACTGCGCAACGCGCCCAAGGCGATGAACAAGCTGTTCGAGGGCACCAACAACGGTAAGCTAGTCGTGAAGCTATCTTAGCGGCGCGGGGCGCTCGGTAACCCAAGCCGGGCGTGCCTTGCGAACAGCGAGGAGGAGGTGTGAAAGACATCGGCGCGTGGCTAGAGGGACTCGGCTTGGCCCAGTACGCCGCCGCGTTCGAAGCCAACGACATCGGCCGGGATGTCTTGTCCGAACTGACCGAAGCCGATTTGCAACAGATCGGTGTTTCGCTCGGTCACCGCAAGCTGATGCTGCGCGCGCTGCGAGAGGCGGGGGCGGGCGCAGCCACCCAACAAGACACGGCATCGCAGGGCACTCCCGCTGTTGAAGCGACGACGGCTGAAGGGGAGCGTCGTCAGGTGACGGTGTTATTCAGTGACATGGTGGGCTCGACGGAACTGTCGACGCGGCTGGATCCGGAGGAGTACCGGCGGGTGATGCTGCGCTATCAGGAGAGCGTGATCGCGGCGGTGCAGCGCTTTGACGGCTACGTGCAGCAGATTCAGGGCGACGGGGTGGTGGCGTACTTCGGCTATCCGATTGCGCACGAGCAGGAGGCGGAGCGGGCGATCCGGGCGGGGTTGGCGATCGTGGAGGCGTTAGCGGGGCTGGAGGCAGGCATCGGGCAGAGGCTGCGTGCGCGCATCGGCGTGGCCTCGGGGCTGGTGGTGGTGTCGCACATTCTGGCGCCGGAGAAGACGGCCGTGGGGGAGACGCCGAACCTAGCACAGCGCATGCAGACGGTAGCCGATCCCGGGGAGGTGA
Organism: uncultured Burkholderiales bacterium; assembly: GCA_964539965.1. Taxonomy (GTDB): domain Bacteria; phylum Pseudomonadota; class Gammaproteobacteria; order Burkholderiales; family JALYOK01; genus CAZILI01. Next base: position 3,936 of record CAZILI010000309.1, read on the forward strand.
TGGTGAGCGAGCGCACCAAAGCGCTGGCAGGCGCTGCCTTCGAGTACGAGGATCGAGGGGTGCACAGCCTGAAGGGGATCGCCGAACCCACGCAGGTGTGGCGGGTGCGCGCTCCCAGTCAGGCGGCGAGTCGGTTCGAGGCGGCCACGCGCGGCGGTCTCACCCCGATGGTGGGGCGCGATCAGGAGCTGGGGTTGGTGGTGGAGCGCTGGCAGCGCGCGCGCTCGGGCGAAGGCCAAGTGGTGCTGCTCAACGGGGAGCCAGGGATCGGCAAGTCGCGGCTGCTGCGCGCGGCGCGCGAGGCGCTCGGCGGTGGCGCAGCCCTGACGGGGCTGCAATACCAGTGCTCGCCGTACTACAACAACACGGCGCTGTACCCCGTCATCGATCACTTTGAGCGGGTGCTGCAGTTCAATCGCGAGGACTCCGCCCAGGCCAAGCTCGACAAGCTGGAGGCGCGGCTGGTTGGAGAGCTGAATCGCTCCAGCACGGACTGCAACCTGATCGCCCGCACGCTGTCGATCCCGTGCGAAGAGCGCTATGGCCCGTTGAACATGACCCCGCAGCGCCAGAAGGACGACACCTTGAAAGTGCTGGTTGCAAGAGGCAATTGCTCATCTCAAGCAGGGGCTCTGGCTGCTGTCTTCATTGGCTGCCGGCGCGGGGCGAGACAGAGAAGAAGTAGCGATACGGACGCTGCTCGCGACCGCACAAATGGCTCTGCTCGGATGGGCGGCGAAAGAGGTGAGTGACACTCTCGAGCCCGCGTTGGAGCAAGCCGAGCGACTTCAAATGGGTGACGCGCTGGTCTCCATTCTGGGGGCCTGTTCTTGAATCGAAATACCCGCGGAACTTGCAGCGAGGCGTTGGAGTTTGCTGAGTTGTCTCTCTCGAAAGGACTTAAAATGGGGCATTCTCTGCTGCGTATTAGTGGCTACGTCCTAAAAGGTGCATCGCATTTCTGGCTTGGCAACTACAGAACCTCATCTACTCACCTCGAAGCTACCCTCAGCGAATATGACCTTGATGCCCACCGCGTTTACGCGGACATCATGAACCACGATCCTAAGACGGCTGCGCTACTCTATCGTGCCAAGAACGAATGGATCCTCGGATACCCGGCGCGGGCGACGGAGACTTTTGCGGAGGTAGAACAGCACGTCGCACTGCGCAATCATCCCTTTGACCAAGGATTCGGCCTCATGATGGGAGCAGGTGCGTGAGAAACCTTTGCGGCCGGACAG
>CAZILI010000310.1:0-5178 GCA_964539965.1 uncultured Burkholderiales bacterium
CACGTCGATCACGCGGTCGAAGCCACGCTCGAACTTGTTCTAGTGATAGGCGATGTCGGAGGCGAAGTAGGTGTACTGCCCATTCTCGCGCTGCACGACTCGGTCTTTCTCGTCGCCGAAGTGCGAAGCGCGAAACCACCTCGCGCCGTCTTGCGTGTACAAGTGCCCCGCCTTGCCGAGGCGCTCGACCGCGCGCGCCACCGCACCGTTGTCGTATAGCGACTGCTCGGAGAACCAGCAGTCGAATTGCACGTTGAACTCGGCGAGATCGTTGCGGCAATCGCCCAATTGCTCGGTCAGCACGTGACGGTGGATGTAATCGTAGTCCTCGAGCAAGAGCTTCTTGGCGTTGCCGATGAGCGCGTCGAGCCGATGCTCGAGCAGGCCCTTGGCCTGTGCCACCAGCTTGTCGAAATCATGCGTCGAGAAGCGGCTCTCGTTCTCCGACAGCCAGTCCAGATCCGTCGCCGAGCCGGGCGGTATGTCGGGTACGTTGTCGAGGATGTGCGAGGCGTCGCGCATATAGCGATCGTTGTGTGCATCGCGGATCTGGTGTGCCATGGCGCGCACGTAGTCGCCCTGGTAGGCGTTGGGGGGAAACGGCACGCGGATGTCGTGCAGTTCCAAGTACCGCAGCCAGGTGGACAACGCGAGGATGTCCATTTGGCGGCCGGCGTCGTTGACATAGTACTCGCGCTGCAGCTTGTAGCCCGCCGCCTCGAGCACGTTGGCGAGGCTCGCGCCGTAGGCGGCGCCGCGGCCGTGGCCCACATGCAGCGGGCCGGTGGGATTGGCGGAGACGAACTCCACCTGCACGCGTTTACCTTTACCGAGTTCGAGGCGGCCATATCGCTCGCCCTCGGCGAGAATGCGCGGCACAACACTCTGTTTGGCGAGCGGGCGCAGCTTGATGTTGATAAAGCCGGGTCCGGCGACCTCGGCCTTTTCGACGTAGTCGGATGCCGGCAGCGCAGCCACGATCGCTTGCGCCAGCTCGCGGGGATTGCGCTTGACGGCTTTCGCCAGCTGCAAAGCGACGTTGCAAGCGTAGTCGCCATGCTGCGCCTGTCTCGGACGCTCGAGCGCGACGGCGCCGTCCAAGCTTGTTTGCGCGGCGGCGGCGATCGCTTTGGCAAGCAACTCGCTCACATGCCGCTTGGCGTCGAACGCGTGCAACGGACTCATGGATGAGGAGACGGGGGAAGAGTTGATATTATAAGGCTTTGCCCCATACGTCGTGAGTGACAGCCATGAGAGACTATGAGCGCGACGCGGCGAGCAACGCGTCGCAAAACAAATCGTTTGCCGACGTGCTGGATGCGCGCCGCCGCGGATTGCTGCAAGGCGGGCTTGGCATGGCGGCGCTGCGCCTGTTCGGTGCCGGCGCAGCGGCCCTGGCGCGAGCCGCCGAGCCCGAAGCCGAGCCGCCGCGCAAGTCGCTGCTCGGCTTCGCCGCGGTGCCCGCCTCCAGCGCCGATAGCGTCGTGTTGCCCAAAGGCTATCGCTACAAGGTGCTGTACGCCTGGGGCGATCCGGTGTCGGAAGGACCGGCCTATAAGCCGGCCGCAGATCACAGCGCGGCCGAGCAAGCGCAGCAGGCGGGCATGCACCACGACGGCATGCAGTTCTTCGCCTTCGCCGATTCGAAAGACGACAGCCATGGACTGCTGTGCATCAACCACGAGTATGCCGACGACGGGCTGTTGCACAGCGACGGAATGGCCGATTGGAGCGCGCAAAAGGTTGCCAAATGCCAAGCCGCACACGGCGTGTCGATCATCGAAGTGAAGCGCGAGCGGGGGGAATGGAACGTCGTGCGCCCGAGCAAGTACGCGCGCCGCATCACGGCCACCACGCCGATGCGGCTCACCGGCCCGGCCGCGGGCAGCGACTACCTGAAAACCGAGGCTGACCCGAGCGGCACGCGAGTCAACGGCACGCTCAATAACTGCGCCTGCGGACGCACGCCCTGGGGCACCTATCTCACTTGCGAAGAGAACTTCAACTTCTACTTTGTCGATCCTTCCGGCTCCAACCTGCCCGACCGCCGCCGCTACGGCATCAATGCGCAGGGCTTGGGCTACCGCTGGCACGAGTTCGACGCGCGCTTCGACATGGTCAAGCATCCGAACGAGGTGAACCGGTTCGGCTGGGTGGTCGAGATCGACCCGTTCGATCCGGCCTCGACGCCTGTCAAGCGCACGGCGCTGGGGCGCGTGAAGCATGAGGGCGCCACCATGCGCTTAACGGCGGACGGGCGGGTCGCGTTTTACATGGGAGACGACGAACGTTTCGACTACTTGTACAAGTTCGTCACGCGCGACAAATACGATCCTGCCAAGCCGCAGGCGAACAAGGACCTGCTCGATCACGGCACGTTGTACGTCGCTCGGTTTCGCGCTAACGGCGCAGGCGAATGGCTGGAACTCACTCACGGCAAGAACGGCCTCACGCGAGAAAACGAGTTCCTCGATCAGGCGGACGTGCGGGTTCGTACGCGGCAAGCGGCCGATCAAGCCGGCGCCACCAAGATGGATCGACCGGAGTGGATTGCGGTGCATCCGGGTAACGGCAAGGTGTTTGTCTCGCTCACGAACAACTTGCTGCGTTCGGGCGGTGACGTCAACGCGGCCAATCCGCGCGCCAAGAACAGCTTCGGCCACATCGTGTACTGGCAAGAAGCGGACAACGACGCCGCCGCGCTCACGTTCGAGTGGGACGTGTTCGTGCTCTGCGGCGATCCCGCGCTCGACGACGACACGCGCAAGGGAAACATCAAGGGAGACCTGTTTGCCTGCCCCGACGGCCTCGCCTTCGATCAGCGCGGGGTGCTGTGGATCGCCACCGACATGTTCGTCGCGGAGATGAACAAAGGGGAGTTCAAGAACTTCGGCAACAACCAACTGCTTGCGGCCGACACCGAGACCGGTGAGATTCGGCGCTTTCTTACCGGCCCGCCCGGCTGCGAGATCACCGGCCCGCTCATGATGGGCGACGGCAAGGCGTTGCTCGTGAACATCCAACACCCCGGAGAGACGCCGAACTATCGCTCCGACCCCGCTAACCCCAAGGCCGCGAGCGCTTGGCCCGATGGGGACAAGGGCACGCGGCCTCGCTCGGCCACCATCGTAATCACCCGCGAGGACGGAGGAGTGATCGGCGCCTAGGCTACATGCTCCAGTGGACTGGGCTCTGGATTCGGGGCTCCGATCTGAGACAGGGCTTTTCCCGCCGGCGCGTTAGCCGCTCCAAATGAGATCGCGGCGGGTCATCGGCTGGGGCGTGACCCTCAGTGTTTTCGCGCTCGCGAGCAGCTTCTTTGCTGGACACGTTCTGACAAGACCCGCGAGAGCGCTCGTCGGCCCGCCTCCTCTCGAGCTGAGTGCGCGGGTAGTATCGATAAAGTCAGCGTCCGGCAACGAAGTAAAGGGGTGGTTCTCATCGGGCACAAAGGGAAAAGGCGCCGTTCTCCTTCTTCACCCGGTGCGGTCGAACCGAACCTCGATGTTGGGGCGCGCCAAATTTCTTCACGCCCTCGGATACGCTGTGTTGCTGGTTGATCTCTAAGCGCACGGTGAAAGCGAAGGAGAAAGAATCACCTTCGGATACCGAGAGGCAAAGGACGCCGAAGCGTGTGTCGACGCGCTGAAGAGGTTCGCGCCGGGCGAAAAGATCGGTGCGATCGGCGTCTCCCTGGGCGCGGCCTCACTCGTGCTGTCCAACGCACACGAGGGCCTGAGCGCCGTCGTACTTGAGTCTATGTATCCCACGATAAGCGATGCGGTGGAAGATCGCCTCAGTCTTCATCTTGGCGGCTGGGCCAAAATCCTCTCTCCGCTTCTTCTATGGCAGCTCGAACCGCGTCTCGGCGTCTCTCCGGCGCAGCTCGGGCCCATAGATCGCGTGGCTCAAATACGCGCCCCGGTGCTTCTGGTTCATGGCGCTGAGGATCGGCATACTAAGCTCGTGGAAGCCTACAGCGTCTATGAGCGCATCACGAGCGCCAAAGCCATGTACGTCGTGGGGGGGCGCGCAACATGTCGATCTGCATCGCTTTGCCGGAAGAAGCTACGAGAAGCGCATCGCCGAGTTTCTTTCTGTTCTGCAAAGCGCGCACTTAGATGCCGTGCTCAGGCCTGTACCCCCTTAGGCTGGAGCGCGTCTGAGGCGGCATGAAGAAGAAAAAAAGCGCCGGGATCTTTCGACCCCGGCGCCGCGTTGTTTCTCGCGTCTAGGTAAGGGCTACCAGGCCGCGATGGGATTCCCCGGCGAGCCGGTGGCGCCTACCAGCTTCAACGGCGCCCACGTGAAGAGGAATTCGTACGCCTTCTCCTTGGCCACCTCTTCCAAGTAGAGGTTTTCGAAGTTCGTGATGCCGCGGCGCGCGACCAAGTTCATGTGGCAGTAGGCGAACGACTCGGGCGTGCCTTTGGCGAAGTCGTACGGCTCCAAGCCCCACGTGTCCGAGCCGATCATGGCGATCTTCTTCGACGCAAGATGTTCACACACCTCGGGCGACACACCGGGCTCCCCGGAGCCGAACTCGGCGTTGTCTTTGGCGAGCTGATCGTCCGGCTTCACCTTCTCGCCGGCCGGCCGGCCGAGGTGATTGGTGTCCCACAGGGTCGCCCAGCCGGTGTGGAACAGCACCACGTCGCCTTGCGTCGCATCGCCGACGCCTTGCTTTTCCAGTGCGGCTTTGAAGTCGGCCATGGTGATGGCATAACCCTTGTCGAGGCGCTTGACGCCCTTCAGCGCGGCGATGTCGATCAAGATGCCGCGGGTGAAGAAGCCGCCTGCCTTCTCGGTGCCGACCTTCTTCATACCGCGCGCCGTTCCGACGTCCTGCAGCCGGTTCTTGTTATAGAAATAATCACCGTCTGCCCAGCCCTCTTTGCCCTTCACGCGGATCATCGGATGGGCAAGGCCGTCCCACTGCGTGCCGACTTGGCCGATCTCGGCGGTCACCAACTCGTCCATGAACGTCATGTTGAAGCCTCCCGGCCAGGGGAGCGGGCCGTGCGTGGGCGCGCCGGGGATGCTCAAAGCGAAAGTGCGCCCGGGCACCAACGGCATATGGTTCGAGTAGGGCATGCCGAGCAGTGCCTGCTTGCCTTTCTTGACGAGCTTCGCCGCCTCGACGCGCTTTTGATCCGTGATGTACTTAGAGCCGCCTTG
>CAZILI010000311.1:0-5176 GCA_964539965.1 uncultured Burkholderiales bacterium
GCCGGCGCCCGGAGAGGTCATCGAAGTCGCGCGCGGGATATTTTGGCTGCGCATGCCGCTGCCCTTCGCGCTCAACCATATCAATCTGTGGCTGCTCGAAGACGGCGACGGCTACACCATCGTCGACTGCGGCTACGGCACCGAGCCCACCCACGAGCTGTGGCGCAAGGTGATCGGGGACGTCGCGCGCGGCGCGCCGATCAAGCGCGTTATCGTGACGCACTATCATCCGGACCACGTCGGCAGCGCCGCCTGGCTGGCGCACGAGTTCCGCGCGCCGATTTGGATGACCGAAAGCGAATTTTTCGCCGCGCACGCGGCGCGCGACGGCCGTGCCGGCTTCTCGCGCGAAACCGGGATCGGCTACTTCTTGCGCCACGGCCTGAGCCCGGAGCGCGCCAAGGCGCAAGAGACGCGCGGCAACGCCTACGCGCGCGGCGTGCCGGGGATGGTCGAACAGTATCGGCGCATCCTCGAGGACGAAGACATCGCCATCGGCGCCGACACTTGGCGGGTGATCGTCGGCCGCGGCCACGCGCCTGAGCACGCCACCTTGTATTGCGCGGCGCGCGGCATTCTCATTTCGGGCGATCAAGTGTTGCCGCGCATCACCACCAACGTCGGCGCTTGGCCGAACCAACCCGACGGCAATCCGCTGCGGCTGTTTCTCGACAGCATGCACAAGTTCGAACGGCTGCCGGCCGATACCGTGGTGCTGCCCTCGCACGATCGCGTGTTCACCGGCTTGCACGCGCGGCTGGCGAGCTTGCGCGAGCATCACGCGGCGCGCTTGGCGGAAGTACACGCGGCCTGCGGCAGCCCGATCACCGCCGCAGAAGTGGTGCCGACCTTGTTTCGCCGTCAACTGGACGATCATCAATTGATCTTCGCCATGGGCGAGTCGATCGCGCACCTCAACTACTTGATGTACGAAGGCCGGCTCACGCGCCGGGTCGATGCCGACGGCTGCTATCGCTTCGTCGCCGTCTAGGCTAGTGGCCCGTAAGAGTCGAATCGGAAGTGAAAGGCGCGCGTGGGCGGGCGAGGGCGCGAAGCGAGCCGCATCGAATAGCTCGTTCATATTCGCAGGGTGAGCGACAAGGCCATCGCTCGTCCAGGCGAGCAAGGCACTTCTGATTTGATTGTTTCGCGCCACTAGCACCATGTACGCCTGTCTCTCTGTGCTGCCGCTCGCCATTTTCGTCAGCTGTTCGACGGGCGGTTCCTCCGACAATATCAATCCGATTCCGCCGCCGGGATCGAGCACGACCGTAGCGCTGCGTGCGGTGGTCAGCGGACTGGACTCGCCGGTCGCGATCACTCATGCAGGGGACGATCGGCTATTCGTGACCCTGCAGCCGGGGCGCGTTGCCGTGCTGCGCAATGGGCAGGTGCTGGCCACCCCGTTTCTCGACATCAGCGCGTTGGTGTCGAGCGGCGGTGAGCGCGGCCTGTTGAGCGTGGCCTTTCACCCGAATTTCGCCGGCAACGGATTGTTCTTCGTCGACTACACGGACTTGGCCGGCGACACGGTGATCGCGCGCTACCGCGTCTCCGCCGCCGATCCCGATCGCGCCGACCCCGCCAGCGGAGTGATCTTGCTCACCATCGCGCAGCCGTTTTCCAACCATAACGGCGGGCAACTCCAGTTCGGCCCCGACGGCAAGCTCTACATCGGCATGGGCGACGGCGGCTCGGGCGGCGATCCCCAGCTCAACGCGCAACGCGACGACACGTTGCTCGGCAAGCTACTGCGCATCGACGTCGACAGCGCGAGCAACTCGCCGCCGTTCTACGCGGTGCCGAGCGACAACCCTTTGTTCGGCGGAGTGCGCAACGAGATCTGGGCCAAGGGACTGCGCAATCCATGGCGATTCAGCTTCGATCGTCTGACCGGCGATCTGTACATCGGCGACGTCGGCCAAAATGGCCGCGAGGAAATCGACCTCCAACCGCGCGCCAGCCGCGGCGGCGAAAACTACGGCTGGAACGTCATGGAAGGGCGCGTGTGCTTCAGCGATGCGGCGCTATCGATCGGCGCGCCGCCGTGCAATGACCCGCGTCTTACCGCGCCGATCATCGAATACGATCACTCGCAGGGCAACTGCTCGGTCACCGGCGGCTATGTATACCGCGGCACGCAAGTATCGGGCTTGAGCGGCGCCTACTTGTACGGCGACTTTTGCAGCGGGAATCTCTGGGCCGCGCGGCGCAACGGTAGCGCTTGGACGGTGGAGTCGCTACCGCCTCGGGCGACCGGCCTGACCACGTTCGGGGAAGCCTTGGACGGGGAGATGTATCTCGCCACCTCGAGCGGCACACTCTACCGCATCGTGAATCAGCCCTAGCGAGATCCTTACCCCATATAGTATATATCTCCAAGGGCGCATCTGGATGCGGCCTTGAAGCTTATACCCCATAACGAGCGCCGGATGGGGCAGGATTCCAGCGATAGCGCGGGAAGCTGACCCGCCCGCTTGCGTCGAACACCACTCCCTCGCGCTCGAGGAGCGCGCGCTGCCGCTGCGCGCCATCGCCGCCTCCGCGTACGCTGATGGCGCCCTGGCTGTTGATCACGCGATGCCAAGGCACGCGGTTCGGCTCGGGGGCGGCCGCCATGGCGTAGCCCACCATCCGGGCGGTGCAACGTCCCACGAGTTTGGCGATCTGTCCGTAGGTCGCCACTTTGCCTTTCGGGATGCGCCGCACGACGGCATAGATATCGCGATAGCCGACACGCAAGGTCGACTCGGCGGCACGATCGGCCGACCTCTCGCCGTCGAGGGGCGCGCGCGCAAGGCGGCTCAGCGGCCCGCGCAAGATCTTCGGTTGAGGCAAGTCGACTCCCGAGTCGCTCCCGTGCGCCTCCGCGCTTCGGGTTCGAATGGATCGTAAATTAGTATTAAGCGCAATTCAAACCCTCGCGAGATCGCAGTAAAGTTGTCAGAATCTTTCGCGCATCCCGGCAAGATGAGACAACTGGCCCCACAAAGCCCCCTTTCGCGCCTGCTGCTCGCCGGCGCGCTCGCAGTGGCAACGCAGGCGTATCCGGTAGAGTTCGCCAGCTTTCCCGCGCCTGGCGCCATCGGTGATGGGTACATCGCGAGCGGATCGGACGGCAACCTCTACTTCACGCAACCCGGCAACCGACTCGGCCGGATCACGCCCGACGGCATCGTCAACCGCAAACGGTTGTCCACGCCGGAACAGTCCGATATCGCGGGAATCGCCGTCGGCGAGCACGACGATATCTGGATCACCGACCGGCGCGCAGGCTCGGTCGGCACGATGAAGCTCGCCATGATGGCGCCGAACACGCGCGCCGACCTGTCTGAGCATGCCTTACCGCAAGGCGCCGCGCCCGAGCATATTGTGCGAGGGCAGGACGACAATCTGTGGGTGAGCGATCGGGCGCACGCCCGCCTGTTGTGGCTGCGCGGGACGTTCTTCAGCGAATATCGATTGCCGTCTCGCGAGGCCCGAGTGGGCGGCATGGCGCTAGGCGCGGACGGCAATCTTTGGTTCACCATGAGCAATCTCGGCAGCATCGGAAGAGCCATGCCCGGTGGCATCGTGAGTGAATTCCCCTTGTCGGCAACAAACAGCCGGCCGAGCGGGATCACGGCGGGCGCGGACGGCGGCGTTTGGTTTACCGACCCGGGCACCGACACGATCGGACGCGTCGATCCCGATACCTTGGTGACGACGTGGTTCTCCCTCCCGGCGGGGACACGTCCGCTGCATATCTGCTTCGGCAGCGACGGCAACGTCTGGTTCACGTCCGCGGCGCGTCGCAGCGTGGGCCGCCTTACGCCGCAGGGCCGCCTCACCGAGTTTGCGCTCCCCACGGGCGCGGATGCCATCGAGGCGCCGGGTGCGCTCACCTTGGGGCACGACGGGAACCTGTGGTTTCTGGCGCGCGACGAGATCGGCGTGATCAAAGACGCGAGCTTCGTGGCACCGCCGCCGCTCGTCGCGCTGTTCAGCTTCGAGGTCGCCACCCATACCGAGTTCGAGAAGCATCGCTCGGTCGCGGTGGTGGTGAAGCGCTCGGGCAATACCACCGAGCGCGCCACGGTGACCTATGCGATCAGCGACTCGCGCGCGGCCGGCGCGGTCGCCACGATCGCCGAGGGCACGCTCACCTTCGAGCCCGACGAGGTCGCGAAGCTCGTGTCGATCCCGATAGCCGGCCAAACCGGCACGCCCGAACGCACCTTCAAGGTTCGCCTGGCGCGTCCCAGCGCGAACGCGAGGCTCGGCGCCGCTCACGAGGCCGAGATCACCGTCTCGGAACCGCCTCGGCCCGGCGAAGACCGCGGTCCGGCGCGTGGCGCCGACTCGGTGGGGTAGATCTCCGCGCGATAGCGGACCCTATTTCGCCAAGTAGCGCATCGCCTGCTCCAGCCCGGTCAGGGTGAGCGGATACATGCGATCGCCGATCAGCTGGCGCGTGATGCGCAGCGACGAAGTGTATTCCCAGTGCGACTCGGGCACCGGGTTGAGCCACACCGCCTTCTTGTAGTGATCGAGCAAGCGGCCGATCCATATCGTTCCCGCTTCCTCGTTGTTGTGCTCCACGCTGCCGCCGCGCTCGAGGATCTCGTACGGACTCATGGTGGCGTCGCCGACGAAGATAAGTTTGTAGTCGGGACCGTACTTGCGAATGACGTCCCAGGTCTGAGTGCGCTCGCTGAAGCGACGGCGATTGTCGCGCCACACCGACTCGTACACGAAGTTGTGGAAGTAGAAATGCTCGAGATGCTTGAACTCGCTCTTGGCCGCGGAGAAAAGCTCTTCGCACAGCTTGATGTGGTCGTCCATCGAGCCGCCGATGTCCAAGAACAGCAGCACCTTGATCTTGTTGTGCAGCTCGGGGACCATCTTCAGATCGAGGTAGCCCGCGTTGTGCGCGGTGGAGCGGATGGTGTCGGGCAGGTCGAGCTCGGTCGCCGCTCCCTCGCGCGCGAAGCGTCTGAGGCGCCGCAGCGCCACCTTGATGTTGCGCGTGCCGATCTCCACATCGTCGTCCAGGTTCCGGAACTCGCGCTTGTCCCAGACCTTGACGGCGCGGAAGTTGCGGTTGCCTTCCTGGCCGATGCGGATGCCCTCGGGATTGTAGCCATAGGCGCCGAAGGGCGAGGTGCCGGCCGTGCCGATCCACTTGCTGCCGCCG
>CAZILI010000312.1:0-5133 GCA_964539965.1 uncultured Burkholderiales bacterium
CTGCGCGACGGCGGCAAGTCCATCGGCAGGTTGTCCTGGGGACAGTACGGTAGTCGCGTAGGCGTGCCGCGGATTCTCGGTTTGCTCAAGAGGCACGACGTGCGCGCCACGTTCTTCGTGCCGGCCGTCACTGCGATGCTGTATCCGGACGAGCAGCGCGAAGTCGTCGCCCAGGGCCATGAAATCGGGATCCACGGCTGGATCCATGAGCTCAACTCGGTGTTGCCGCCCGAGGCGGAGCGCGACTTGATGTTGCGCTCGGCCGATACGCTGGAGCAGATCACCAAGGTGCGGGCGGTCGGCCTGCGTACGCCTTCATGGGATTTCAGTCCCGCCACTTTGGCGATCGAGAAGGAAATGGGACTGCTGTACGACTCCTCTCTCATGGCCGACGAGGACTGCTACGAGCTACTGCTGCACGATGAGCCCACGGGCATCGTGGAGTTGCCCGTCGAGTGGGTGCGCGACGACGCCGTGTACTTCTGGATGCAGCGGCACGCCTCGTTTCGGCCCTACACGCCGCCCGCCGATGTTTTCGATATCTTTCGGCGGGAGTTCGACGCCGCGTATGAAGAGAGCGGGCTGTTCCAGCTCACCATGCACCCGCACGTGATCGGCTATCGCTCGCGTATCTGGATACTCGACGAGTTGATTCGCCACGCGCGCTCCCGACCGGGGGTCTGGTTCGCCACCCACGCCGAGGTGGCGAGTTGGGCGCGCAGTCACGCCGGCCAGGGAGCCTAGCAGGTTGCGGCACTCGCTCCTCGGGTTAGCCTTAGCCGTGTGCACTCTTTGCGCCCGCGCCGGTATGCCGGCGGACGAAATAGCGTATCTACTTGGCTACGTCGAGACTTCCGCCTGCCAATTCCAGCGCAATGGCAAGACCTATCCGGCCGCCGAAGCGCGGGCACACCTCGCACGGAAGTACTCCACGGTGAAATCGCGCATCGAGACGGCGGAAGACTTCATTCGCTATGTCGCCAGCGCTAGCTCCACCACCGGCGAAGCCTACCGCGCGCATTGCCCCGGCGCCAAGGAGCGCGACAGCGGCCCCTGGCTCAGCGACGAGCTGCGTCGCCTAAGGGAACGCCGCTAGTCTTTTCGCTTGGCGGCTCCGGCGATGATGACGAGCATCGCGGCGATGATGATGATGCTGGTGATGGCTGCAAAGGCGGGTGGCAAGAGCATAGATCCCTCCGTTCCGTTTGTTCGGCGAACAAGAGCAATCTACGCTTGAGAATCTAGACGTTTTTGATCTGGATCAACGTCGGTTTCGCCGTGCGCCGGGCCTTAGCGGGCGCTAAGCGGGATCGGGGCGATTTCGCTTCCAGGCTTGATAGCGTGCCTTGGTCTCTTCGTTCGGCGGATAGGTGCCTGGCAATGGTTGCCCGCGCTGGATCTCGCTGAGAACGAATTCTTCGAGTTGCTCCTGCTCCGCGCCGTCGCGCGCCACCTCGACCGCAAGATGCCGAGGCACAACGACTACACCCTCGGCGTCGCCGACGATGATGTCGCCCGGGTACACCGCCACCCCGCCGCAGGCGATCGGTACATTGATATCGACGGCGTGATGATGCACTAGGTTCAGCGGTGCAGCGGCGGCCGCGCAGTACACGGGAAAATCCATTTTCGCGATCTGGTGGCTGTCACGCAGGCCGCCGTCCGAGACGAGCCCGGCCGCACCGCGCACTTGCAGGCGGGTAAGCAGGATGTCTCCGGCGGAGGCGACTCGCTTTTCGCCTCGGCAATCGATCACTAGCACCTGCCCGGCGGGGATGCTTTCGATCGCTTTGCGCTGGGGATGGGCCGGATTTTCGAACACGCCCAAGTGGTCGAGGTCTTCGCGTGACGGAATGTTGCGGAGAGTGAAGGCCTCCCCCACCATGGGGCCACCGTTTGCCGTCAGACGCGACACCCCCTGGATGAAGACGTTGCGCAGGCCGCGCTTGAACAGTTGAGTGGTGAGGGTTGCCGTACTGCAGCGGGTGAGCGAGCGGCGAGTCTCATCGGTGAAGGCGAGGTCGGACATGGGGGAACTCGAGGGAAGGACGTGCGCCGCAGTATGGACTGTTTGCTGAGCCGGGACAACTGATGCCGTGCGCTCAAATCGTGTAGTCGAGCCGGTCGCCGCGCATCACTTCGTCGACCACCGTGCGGGTGAGTTGCGGTGCGAATAGATGGATGAAATCGTAGTGATAGGCACGCAAGAAGTTACCGCGCCGCAGCGCGACACGAGTGATGCTGGGCTCGAACAAGTGGCTAGCGTCGATGCGCCGCAGCTCGACATCGCGCTCCGGATCGAACGCCATGTTAGCCAGAATGCCGACGCCCAGCCCCAGGCCGACGTAGGTCTTGATGACATCCGAATCCAGCGCCGTCAACACGACGCTGGGAGTGAGGCCGAGCGCCTCGAACGCCTGATTGACCTTGGCGCGCCCCGTAAAGGAGAAGTCGTAGGTGACAAGGGGATACTCCGCCAAGGCCTCGAGCGTGAGCGGCTGTTGGGCGAGCAGCGGATGTCCTGGTGGTGTGACCACGCAGCGATTCCATTGATAGCAGGGGAGAGTAACGAGGTCGGGGTAGTTGCCCACGCCCTCGGTGGCAATCGCGAGATCCGCCTCTCCCGACACCACCGCTTCGGCCACCTGAACCGGGTTGCCCTGGTGCAGCGCGAGGCGCACACCAGGGTAACGCTCGGTAAATTTCCGAATAGTCGGAGGGAGCACATAACAGGCTTGGGTATGGGTGGTGGCTACCACCAAGCTACCCCGGTCCGGGCTGCGAAACTCCCGTCCCACCGTCTTCAAGTTGTCGGCTTCATTGAGGATGCGCTGCGCCATCGTCAGGATTGCATTGCCCGCGTCGGTTACCCCCACCATGCGCTTGCCGTTGCGCACGAAGATGGTGACGCCGAGTTCCGTCTCCAGCAGTCGAAGCTGCTTGCTGACACCGGGCTGCGAGGTGTGCAGGGCGTAAGCGGCCTCCGAAACGTTGAGACCACGACGCGCGATCTCGCAAGCATATCGAAGTTGCTGCAGGGTCATGGTCGCAGACAATAATAACCTATTAGCATATAAAGATAACACATTAGTCTTTGTAATTCTAAGCTCAACTGTTAGGATCCTAGAATTCCAGGCGCGGCTTCAGATGGACTGGGTCTATCCAATCAGCGGTTTCAGTGTCGGCCTTATTGTCGGCCTGACGGGCATCGGCGGTGGCTCGCTTATGACGCCACTTCTGGTCCTGGTTTTCGGCGTCGCACCCGCCACGGCGGTGGGGACGGACCTCTTGTACGCCGCCCTCACCAAATCCGGTGGTGCCGTCGCGCACGCTCGCCGAACCAACGTGCGCTGGAAGGTGGTGGCCTTGCTCGCCGCTGGCAGCGTCCCAGCCTCTGCCCTGACCATCGCCGCGCTCCACGCCTTGGGCGTAGACAGCCGGTTGTTCGGCTCGGTGGTCACGAGCGCGCTGGGCGGAGCACTCATTTTGACTGCGATCACTCTGTTGTTGAAATCACGGCTTCAGCAGTGGGCCAGGCGGCATCTGCCGGCCGTGGCACCCACCACGCCGAGCATGGTGTCGACGATCGTGACGGGCGCCGTCCTCGGGTGCTTGGTGACCGTGTCCTCTGTGGGCGCCGGCGCGCTCGGCACCGCAGCGCTCCTGTTCCTCGCGCCGGGTCTCGCGGCCAGAGAAGTGGTCGGCACCGATATCGCGCATGCCGTGCCGCTCACGTTGGTGGCCGGGCTGGGTCATGCGGCGATCGGCACCGTCAACTACGCCTTGTTGGCGAGCTTGCTGCTCGGCTCGTTGCCGGGGATCTGGCTGGGAACCCAGTTGAGCGGGCGTCTGCCCGAGCGGCACTTGCGATCGGCCCTGGCGGCCATGCTGTTGCTGGTCGGCGGAAAACTCTGTTTGGTTTAGGGAAACAATGTACATCTACGACCACATCGACCAAAGAATCGTCAACGAGCGGGTCGCTCAGTTCCGCGATCAAACGCACCGCTTCCTCGCGGGCGAGATCGGCGAAGAGGAATTCAAGGCGCTGCGCTTGCGCAACGGGTTGTATATCCAGCGCCATGCGCCGATGCTTCGCGTTGCGATTCCCTACGGCATGCTGTCCTCGCAGCAGTTGCGAAAGCTGGCGCACATTGCGCGCGTCTACGACCGGGGCTACGGCCATTTCAGCACGCGGCAGAACATGCAGTTCAACTGGCCCAAGCTCGAGCAAGTCCCCGACATCCTGGCCGAGTTGGCAAGCGTGCAGATGCACGCGATCCAGACCAGCGGCAACTGTGTGCGCAACGTCACCACCGATCATTTTGCGGGCATCGCCCCGGACGAGATCGTCAATCCGTTGGTGTGGTGCGAAATCATTCGCCAGTGGTCGACTTTCAACCCCGAGTTCACCTATTTGCCGCGCAAGTTCAAGATTGCGGTCAACGGCGCCAGCGCCGACCGCGCCGCCACCTGGGTGCACGATATCGGCGTGCATGCTGTGCGCACCGATGACGGGGCCATCGGTTTTCGCATCATCGTCGGCGGGGGCCTGGGGCGCACGCCTATCATCGGCCACGTGGTTCGGGAATTCTTGCCTTGGCAGCATCTGCTCACCTATCTCGACGCGATTTTGCGCGTCTACAATCGCTTCGGCCGCCGCGACAATCCGTACAAGGCGCGGATCAAGATACAGGTGAAGGAAACGACCCCCGAAGCGTTTCGCAATGCAGTCGAAGCCGAATGGCATCATCTGAAAAACGGCCCGGCGACGCTCATTCCGCAAGAGGTAGAGCGCATCGAGTCGCGCTTCACCCGACCCGACTATCTCGCCCTTCCCGACCGCGACGCGAAGCTCGAAGCGATGCTGACGAGCAATGCGGCATTCGCGCGCTGGCATGGACGCAACGTCGCTGCGCATCGCGTGAGCGGCTATGCCGCGGTGACCCTATCGCTCAAACCTACCGGAGTCGCGCCGGGCGATGCCACTGCCGATCAGATGGACGCCGTCGCCGACCTGGCCGAGCGCTACAGCTTCGGCGAGCTGCGCGTCAGCCACGAGCAGAATCTGGTGTTGCCGGACGTACGTCAATCAGATTTGTTCGACGTGTGGTTGAAAGCGCGTGCGCTTGGTTT
>CAZILI010000313.1:0-3061 GCA_964539965.1 uncultured Burkholderiales bacterium
TGGTGGTGAAGGCCACCGCAAAGAAGGTGCGCCGCCTGTATCACGACAAGATCCTCGCCGGTTTCGCCGGAGCGACCGCCGACGCGTTCACCCTATTCGAGCGCTTCGAAGCGAAGCTGGAAAAACATCAAGGCAACTTGTTGCGTTCCGCCGTCGAGCTGGCCAAGGACTGGCGCACCGATCGCATCCTGCGCCGCTTGGAGGCGATGCTGACCGTCGCCGACCGGCAGGCGTCTCTCATCATCACCGGCACCGGCGATGTGCTGGAACCCGATCACGGCTTGCTCGCGATCGGCAGCGGCGGCGCCTACGCGCAAGCGGCGGCGCGCGCGCTGCTGGAAAACACCGAGCTGCCGGCATATGAGATCGTGAAGAAGTCGCTCAACATCGCCGGCGACTTGTGCATCTACACCAACCAAAATCACGTGATCGAGGTGCTGGAATGACGGCGCAAACGACACTCGCTGCCTTCTTTCGGCCTCGATCCCCCATCTCATGTCTTACATGACCCCGCAAGAGATCGTCCACGAACTGGACAAGCACATCATCGGCCAAGACGCTGCCAAGCGCGCGGTCGCCATTGCGCTCAGGAATCGCTGGCGGCGCCAGCAGGTGCCGGAGCCGTTGCGGCAAGAGATCACGCCGAAAAATATTCTGATGATCGGGCCGACCGGTGTCGGTAAGACCGAGATCGCGCGCCGATTGGCGAAGCTCGCCAACGCCCCATTCATCAAGGTCGAAGCGACCAAGTTCACCGAGGTAGGCTATGTCGGCAAAGACGTCGACTCGATCGTGCGCGACTTGGCCGAAACGGCGGTCAAGCAGACGCGAGAGCAAGAGACCGCCAAGGTGCGGCATCGCGCGCAAGATCAGGCCGAGGAGCGCATACTCGATGCGTTACTGCCGCCGGCGCGCGAATTCGGCTTCGGCGCGAGCGAGGACGCCAAGCCGCGCGAGGACGATGGCGGGACGCGGCAGAAGTTCCGCAAGCTGCTGCGCGAAGGCAGGCTCGACGACAAGGAGATCGAGCTGGAGCTCTCCGGCGCGAATGCGCAGATGGAGATCTTCGGCCCGCCCGGCATGGAAGAGCTTACTTCGCAGATTCAGAACATGTTCCAAAACGTGTCCGCCGGCCGCAAGAAACTGCGCAAGCTCAAGGTGAGCGAGGCGATGAAGCTCGTCACCGACGAAGAAGCGATGAAACTCGTCAACGATGAAGAGCTCAAGATCAGGGCGATTCAGAACGTCGAGCAAAACGGCATCGTGTTTTTGGACGAGGTCGACAAGATCGCCGCGCGCTCCGAAGTGCAGGGCGCGGACGTGTCGCGTCAAGGCGTGCAGCGCGACCTGCTGCCGCTGGTCGAGGGCACGACGGTCTCGACCAAGTACGGAATGATCAAGACCGATCACATCTTGTTCATCGCCAGCGGCGCGTTCCATTTCTCCAAGCCCTCGGACCTGATTCCCGAGCTGCAAGGACGCCTGCCGATCCGCGTCGAGTTGAACTCGCTCAGCGTAGCCGACTTCGAGAAGATCTTGACCAGCACGGACGCCTGTCTCACCAAGCAATACGAGGCCTTGCTCGCCACCGAGGGAGTCAGCCTCGCGTTCAAGCGCGAAGCGGTGCGGCGTCTGGCCGAAATCGCCTACGAGGTGAACGAGCGCACCGAGAATATCGGCGCGCGCCGGCTGCACACCGTGATGGAGAAGCTTCTGGAAGATATTTCGTTCCACGCCGGCAAGGGCGGAGCGGAGTCCGTCACCATCGACGCCGACTACGTCGACGCGCGGCTGAAGGAACTCGCCAAGAGCGAAGATCTGTCGCGCTACGTGTTGTAACAGCGCCTGCCCGGCCACCGGTCGGCATCGTGCAGAGCGACGGGTATACTCTCTGCGCGCCGGCTGTGCGCCTTGCCGCGGCGCAGAAGAGCCACGTTCAACAAAGAGAGGAGGCGGTCATGGAGGACAGCATTCAAGCAAGCACCCGCGGCGTGTCTCGCCGCGACTTCGTGCGCGCGGTAACGGCCGGTGCGCTAGCCGGCGCAGCGCCGCAATTCATCGGCACCGCACAGGCTCAGAGCGGAAACGCTCAGCCGATCGAATTCATGAGCAAGGGGCTGCGCTGCAAGGGCTTGAAGTTTCTACCGCCCGGCTTGAAAGCTGGCGACAAGCGTCCTTGCATCGTGCTGGCCCACGGTTTCAGCGCGGTGAAAGAAATGTACTTCACCGACTACGCGGAGGCCTTCAGCAAAGAAGGTTTCGTCACCATCGTGTTCGACTACCGCTATCAAGGAGAGAGTGAAGGCGAGCCGCGCGGACAGATTTTTCCGTGGGAGCAGATCGAGGATTTTCGCAACGCCATCACCTTCGCGCAGACCCAGAGCGAAGTCAATCCGGACAAGATCGGCGTGTTCGGCTCGTCGTACAGCGGCGGTCATGTGATCTGCTTGGGCGCGCTGGATCGACGTATCAAAGCGGTGGCCTGCCAAGTACCGCTGATCGACGGCTGGACCAACTTCCAAGCGATCGTGCCGCGCGCCGCCGGTGCGGGGATGATCAAATTCCTGGAGAACGACCGCGTCGAGCGGTATAAATCCGGTAAGGTGAACTATCTGCCGGTGGTCGCTGAAGACAACAATGCCGTGCTCAACACCAGCGACTCTTACAAGTGGTTCACCGAGACGCATAAGAAGAAAGCGCCGCGCTGGGAGAATCGCGTGACGGTCGAATCGATCGAGAAATTCATCGAGTACAGCCCGGCGGTATACATCGGCCGCATCTCGCCGACGCCGTTCCTCATGATGGTGGCCGAGAACGACATTCTCACCCCGACCGACGTCGCCATCGAGGGCTTCGGCAAAGCGCGCGATCCGAAGAAGTTGGTGATCCTCCCCGGCGGACACTTCGACGCCTACGTGAGCGGGTTCTCGATTTCCTCGGGCAACGCGATCAGCTGGTACAAGCAGTGGCTCGCGTCATAGCGCACCGTATCTGTACCCCGCCCAGTAGCATGGACCGAGCCTTGTGTGGATGAGCCTTCTAGGCGGATACCCCCTCGGGG
>CAZILI010000313.1:3071-5124 GCA_964539965.1 uncultured Burkholderiales bacterium
CTGCGAGGCCTTGAGCGCCTGGTCGATGTCCCAGATGATGTCGCCGACCTCTTCGATGCCCACCGAGAGGCGGATCATGTCGGGCGTGACGCCGGCCTTGATCTGGTCGGCTTCGGACAGTTGCCGATGCGTGGTCGAAGCGGGATGAATGACCAGGGTCTTGGCGTCGCCGACGTTGGCGAGGTGGCT
Source organism: uncultured Burkholderiales bacterium (assembly GCA_964539965.1). Lineage (GTDB taxonomy): Bacteria > Pseudomonadota > Gammaproteobacteria > Burkholderiales > JALYOK01 > CAZILI01. The sequence continues at coordinate 3,261 of CAZILI010000313.1, forward strand.
TAAGAACTCGCAATTCTCGATGAATTTCTCGCCCGCGCGCTGTCCGCCCTTGATGCCGAAAGTGAAGATCGAGCCCGCGCCCTTCGGCATGTAGCGCTTGGACAGATCGTAGTAACGGCTGCTCTTCAGTCCCGGATAGTTCACCCACGACACCAAGTCGTGATTTTCCAAGAACTCCGCCACGCGCTGCGCGTTTTGGCAATGCCGCTCGACGCGAACGTGTAAAGTCTCCAAGCCCTGCAACAACAAGAACGCGTTCATAGGCGACAGCGCCGGGCCGAGCGTGCGCAGCACTTCCATGCGCGCGCGCATGGTGTAGCCGAAGTCGCCGAAGGTCTCGTGAAAACGCACACCGTGATAGCCTTGGGAGGGTTCGGTCATGCCGGGAAACTTGCCGTTTCCCCACGGGAACTTGCCCGACTCGACGATCACCCCACCCATGGTGGTGCCGTGCCCACCGATGAACTTGGTGGCCGAATGCACGACGATATCGGCGCCATGCTTGATCGGCCGGCACAGATAGGGTGTGGCGAACGTGTTGTCGATCACAAACGGCACACCGGCTTCTTTTGCCACCGCGGCCACCGCCTCAATGTCGAGCACGTTGCCGAGCGGGTTGCCGACGGTCTCGGCGTAAATGGCCTTGGTCTTGCTGGTGATGGCGCGCTTGAAGTTCTCGGGCTCGTGCGGATCCACGAGCTTCACGTCGATGCCGAATTTCTTGAAGTTGAAGGCGAACAGCGTATAGGTACCGCCGTACAAGGTGCTCGCCGACACGATTTCATCACCGGCCTCGACCAGGGTGAGGAGCGCGACCATCTCGGCCGCTTGTCCCGTCGAGCAGGCCAGCGCGGCGCGCCCGTTCTCGAGTGCGGCCATGCGCTCTTCGAACGCGGCCACTGTCGGATTGGAAATGCGGGAGTAGACGTTGCCAAAGGTCTGCAGATTGAATAGGCTCGCCGCGTGCTCGGCGCTGTCGAACACGAACGACGTGGTTTGATAGATCGGCACCGCGCGAGCGCCGGTGGAGGGATCGGGAATCTGCCCCGCGTGCAGGCACAAAGTGCCGAAACCGAATTTATGGTCAGCCATGATGAGCTAGTACGGTAGATATTTCGGCCGCTTGGCGGAGATGATCTTGGTGTTGACCCCGGCCCAATGGAGCCCGCCGAACAGACGGCCGTGCTCGATCTTGACGCAGCGGTTCATCACCACGGCCAAACCCGCGGCGCGCGCCTTCTCGGCGGCCGCTTCGTTGATCACACCCAACTGCATCCACAGGACGTTCGCCCCGATCGCGATCGCGTCGTCCGCGATCGCCGGTATCTCCTCGGACCTGCGAAAGCAGTCGACGATATCGACGTGCTCGGGAATGTCGCGCAGACTCTTGTAGCACCTGGCGCCGAGCACCTCGTCGTATTGCGGATTGACCGGGATCACTCGGTAGCCATGGTCGATCATGTACTTGGCGGCGAAATAGCTCGGACGATACCAGTTTGCCGATAAGCCGACGACGGCTATGGTCTTGCTCTCTTTGAGTATCAATCGCAGGGTTTGGATGTCGGACACGGTAAGAAGACGCGCGCGGCAAAGGGGCGATTCTAGCCGACCGCAACCCGATCTCGAAACGGCTATTTCCAATCGCCGCGCAGCGCCAGCACCGTTTGCTGCAGTGCGTCAGGCGTAGCCGCCGCCGACTGCATCGGTGCCGCCGCGACCAGCGCGATCTTGGAGAAGAAACCGCGCGGAAACCAGCGGGCCATGGCTCTGCCGCCTCGGCGGCTAAAAAAACTGCCCCACAAGCCGCGCAGCGCCAGCGCCACGACCGGCACCGGCGTGCGCTCCAAGATGCGGCGGATGCCCG
>CAZILI010000314.1:0-5112 GCA_964539965.1 uncultured Burkholderiales bacterium
TTCGTGGGCTGTTCGCCTCGATGCACAAGCCGTTCCACAATGTGGAACGTGACCGGAATGAGGAAGATCCCGATCACGCTCGCGGCCAACATACCGCCGAAGACGGCGAGACCGAGCAGGACTCGTCCGTGCCAAGCGCTGAGCGGTACGAAGCGATCGATCACAATCACGCCGGCGGCGAGCGGTTCACCTTTGAGAGCGCGCGCAAGAGCGTGCTCGTCCACGCGCGGCGCGGCACCGGCGCGTGCGCGTGCCGGGCTCAAATGCCGCACGCGCTCGGCCAAGTCCGCAATCGTTTGCAGTTTGTCTTGCCTGCCCCCGACTCCATCGGCGCCCGCGCCGCTCAGGTTCGCCAGCCGTGTCTTCACGTCGCCCGTCACTTTGCTTGCGACTCGCCGAGCAATTCGAGCACCGATAGAGCCGAGCGCTTGGGGGAATAGCCGCGCTCCTCGCTCGAGCCGAGTATCGGCCCCACGCAGGCGGGGCAGCCGAGCGTGCAGCCACAGCCGCGCACCAAATCGCGGGCGCCCGAGACGACCTGTTCGCGCAACTCGTACAAAGGCATCGACAGGCCGATCCCGCCCGGATAGTTGTCGTACAAGAAAACCGTCGGCTCGAAGCAATGCGACGCGGCCTCCTCGACTTCGCCACTCGCGCTTGACCGTAGCTGGCCGCGTCCGTCCGCGCCGATCGCCGCGTACCACTTACCCTCGCCGTCGCCCACGGCGCGGCCGATGTCGCCTCGCTCCGACATGGTCAGCAGCGCTGCGACGTGATGCATGGCGTAGGCTGCGCCGAGGAACCCATCTAGGGCTTGCCAACGATCGGACAACGCGGCCAACAAACGCGCAGAGTCTACGCGCCACCAGGCGGCGGTGGTGTGCATCTCGTGGTCGGGTAAGTCGACCTTGCCGTAGCCGACGTTTTCGTGGCTGTAGTAGCGGATCTTCTTGTAGCCCGCCACTCTGCGCACGAGATGCACCTCGCCGTGCGCCGCTTCGCCCTCGCCGAGCGAGGCGGCGGCAAAGCGATCGAGGATCTTGAGCCGCGTGTAGTCGATGGCGTCGGTGTAATAGTCAGCCTGGGTGCGTGTAACGAACGCCTTACGCCCCGGCCAATCCAAGCGCTCGACCTGCCATGGCTGCGCCTGCACCATGTAGATCGCCCCTTCGTACAAGGTGGTTGCGGCGCCGGCGTAGTCGACTTCGGCGATGACGTTTTTCTGCCCGTTGGTCACGTCGACCACGACGAAATTTCCTTCCGTGATGGAGCGCAAGCCGACGCTATTGGCAGGGTAGCTGTCCGCCATCCAATGCCAGCGCTCGCCTTCGCGGTGCACGACGCCTTGCTCCTCCAGGTACGCCAGCATTTCCTCGAGATCTTCCTTACCGAAGCGCTCCCCCGGACCAAACGGCAACTCGAAAGCAGCGCAGCGAACGTGATCCATCAGGATAAGCAGCTGGTCCGGATCGATGCGGGCGTGCTCGGGCGAGGCATGCAGGAAAAACTCAGGGTTGCGGATGACGTATTGATCGAGCGGCTCGCTGCTGGCGATCAACACGCCCACGGTCGACCGATTGCGACGACCGGCGCGCCCGAGGCGCTGCCAGGTTCCGGCGATGGTGCCGGGATAGCCGTTCAACACGCAGACGTCGAGTGCGCCGATGTCCACCCCCAGTTCCAGCGCGTTGGTGGCGACCACGCAATCGAGCGCGCCGCGCCGCAGGCTGCCTTCGGTGGCGCGCCGCTCGCTCGGCAGGTAGCCGCCGCGATAGGCCGCAACACGCGCGCCGCGGCGGGGATCGTTGTCGAAGATGTCCTTAAGGTACTTGGTCAATATCTCGACCATGAGCCGCGTGTTGGCGAACACGATGGTCTTCAGTCCCCTGCGCACGGCGCTACGCGCGATGCGGGTCGACTGCGATCGCGCCGAGGCGCGCAGGCCCAAGTCGGCGTTGATCACCGGCGGATTCCAGAACAACAAATGCTTCTCGCCCTGCGGCGCGCCGCTGCGCGTGATCGCTGTAACCGGTTCGCCGAGCAGCTGCGCCGCCAGCGCTTGCGGGTTGGCGATGGTGGCCGAGCAGAAGACGAACTGCGGCTGCGCGCCGTAGAACCTGCACACGCGCCGCAAACGGCGCAGCACGTTGGCCACGTGCGAGCCGAACACGCCGCGATACACGTGCATCTCGTCGATCACGACGAACTTCAGGGTCTCAAAGAACTGCGCCCATTTGGTGTGGTGGGGCAAGATGCCTTGATGCAGCATGTCCGGGTTGGACACGACGATGTCGCCGTGCACACGCACCGCCTTGCGCGCGTCACCCGGCGTATCGCCGTCGAAGGTATAGGCGCGCACACCCAAGTCGGCGGCGCGATTCAGTTCCAACAGTTCGGCGACCTGATCCTGCGCCAGTGCCTTAGTCGGAAACAGATACAGCGCCTTGCCGCGTGAATTCACCACGCTGTGCAGCACCGGCAGGTTGTAGCACAGGGTCTTGCCGGAAGCAGTCGGCGTCACCACCACGACGTGCTCACCTCGGGCGAGCGCATCCCACGCTTCGCGCTGATGACAATAAAGCCGCTCGATGCCGCGCTGCGCGAGCGCTGCGCGCAAGCGACCGTTCAACTCCTCGGGCAGCGACGCGTATTGCGCCGCTCGCGCCGGAATGACGAGTTGTCCGGTGATGCGCGCGCCGTGCTTGCGCGTGAGCTGCTCTGCGAATTCGCGCGCGGACGGCGCTAGGGCTTCCTCTTCGGTTCGTGCGTTCATCGGCTTCCTCTTCGCCCGGCCGTGCGCGATCAATACTTTCTGATCAAACCGACCATAACGCCGAAAATCTCGAGCCGGCCTTGTGCGCGTATCGTCTGATAGGCGGTGTTGGCGGGTCGCAAGAAATAACCCGCCTTGTCGCGGTCGAGATACTTGAGCGTGAATTCGTTGTCGACCACCGCCACCACGACTTCACCCACGTTGGCCGAGGGCTGCCTGTGCACCACGGCGATGTCGCCGTTCAGTATGCCGGCATCCTGCATGGAGTCTCCCTTCACCCGCACGAGCACGGTTTGCGAAGGCTTCTCGATAAGAAAGCTATCGATGGTCAGCGCTTCGGGCGGGTCGTCGCTCGCCGGGTTGGGCAGGCCCGCACGCACACTTTCGGCCAAATAGCGCTCGAAGAAGCGCGCCCCCGGTTTGAGCCGCTTGTCGGGCGTGAACTCGAGCAAGCCCTGCAGCTTTAAGCGCGCCACCAAGGCCGCGACCGAAGCCTTGGAGCGCAGTCCCGTGAGTTCTCCGATGCGCGCATAGGAAGGCAAGGTTTGATGCCGAGCAAAATAGTCTTGCAGTGCGGCCAAGTGGCCGACATCGTCTCCCATGGGAACCTCACCGAACGATCGTTCGCAGAATCGAAACTCTACTGAACGATCGTTCGGGTGTCAATCGTTTGACAATAGCCGACGCGCGTCGCGGTGATGATTAAGCGATTGATTGAAAATCTATTTCATCGGCTCGGGATATAATGGGCAGCGCACACTCAATCAAGAGGAGATCCCAGCATGCGAGTTTCCGCTCGAGTCGGTCGCGTCCTCGCCGCATCGTTCATCTTGGCCACGTCAGGCTGCGCGTGGGTTTCGGGATGGTTCGAGCGTCCGCAGCGGTCGTCCGAAATCAATCATCCAGGTGCCGATGTCACCTTCGGCATCAAGCGCGACCAACCGGCAAAGTCCGCCGACGCCGGCGCGGCGAATCAGGCCGGCGCGACAAGTCAAGCCGGCGCCACGGGTACTGCCGGGGCCGCCGGTGGCGCTCCTGCTCTCGATCCGGCAGCGCGCGCCCAGCAAGCCGAGGCCGGCACGGCGAAGGCGACTCCGCTCGACACCAGCCGAGTACCGCCGGGTACCACACCGCCCACCCCCGCGGCGACTGGCGCGGGCGGTGCGCCGATCCCACCGGTGCCGCCCTCCCCAAGCCAGCCCGCGGCGACGCCAGCTGAAAAGGAAATCACCGCCGCCACCGAACCCACGATTCCGCCGCCGCCGGCGGCCGGCCCCGGCGCAGTGCTCGACAAGACCACCTTGCAGGGCGACGCCATTTTCAACTTCGGCAAGTCCGATGAAACCGGCATGCTGCCGGGCGGAAAGCAGAAGCTCGATGCGCTGGCCGAGCGCATCAAGAACATCGATTCGGCCAACATCGGCGGTATCGAGGTGATCGGCCACGCCGACCGGCTCGGCTCGCGCGCGGCCAACCAGCGCCTGTCGGAGCGGCGCGCCGCCACCGTCGCCAACTATCTAGTGAGCAAGGGCGTCGAATCGAGTCTCATCAACGCCGTCGGCAAAGGCGACAGCGAGCCGGTCGTGCAGTGCAAGGGCAAGAGCGCCTCACCGGAGTTGATCGAGTGCCTCGCGCCCAATCGCCGTGTCGACGTGGTGATACGGGGCAAGTAGGGCCTTGCCCGGGCAGCGCTCAGTCGAGCGTGCTGCGCCGTACGGTGACGCCAGGCCTCTTGAGGAGATCGGGCAGCAGCGCAGTGCCGAGGCCGGGTGCGCTCGGCGGGTAGATGTAGCCGCGCTCGACTCTCGGCACCTCGGTGAGGATGTCCTTGTACCAGGTCGAATAGTAAGCGCGCACCGCCTCCATGATGAGCGCGTTCGGGATATGCATCATCAGGTGAATGGAGGCGACCCACACGATCGGACCGTTGCAGTCGTGCGGCGCGACCGGGCGCTGGTAGGCTTCGGCTAGCGCCGCGATTTTTCGTGCCTCGGTCAGGCCGCCGCACCAACCGACATCCAGCATGATGATGTCGACCGCTTGCTGCGCCAGCATATCGCGAAACGGCGTCGCGCCCCCCAAAGTTTCGCTGCCGCACACCGGGATGCGCGTACTGCGCGCGTACTCCGCCAGGCTGGCGATGTCGCACATCTTGATCGGGTCTTCCGCCCAATAGGGCCGAAACTCTTCCAACGCCTGGGCGATTTGTTTTGCTTGCTGCAAGCTCCACAGCGAGTGGAACTCCGCCATGACCTCGATGCGATCGCCCACCGCCGTGCGTATCTTGCGAAACGGCTCCAGGCCGGCATTCAAGTCCGCCCGGGAGAGAAAGCTGCCGT
>CAZILI010000315.1:0-5075 GCA_964539965.1 uncultured Burkholderiales bacterium
CGAGCACGTGTTCGACGCGGATCTCTCGGTGTCGGTCAAGACGCTCGATTCCCTCATGGATCCGACCGGCGTCATCGCCGAAGCCCAAGCCATGGCGGCAAAAGCGTTCGGCTCGCGGCGAACCTTCTTCGCGACCAACGGCACGTCCACCGCCAACAAGGTCATCTTGCAGACTCTGATTGCCCCTGGCGAAAAGCTGTTACTCGACCGCAACTGCCATAAGTCCGTGCATCACGGCGTTGTCTTGTCGGGGGCGTACCCGATCTATCTCAATTCATCGGTCAATAAGAAATACGGCGTGTTCGGCCCTATTGCCAAGAAGACTCTACTGGATGCGATCGAGCAACATCCCGACGCGGAGGCGCTGATAGTGACCTCTTGCACCTACGACGGTCTGCGCTACGATCTTGGGTCTATCGTCGAGGCAGCCCACGCCAAAAACATAAAAGTGATCATCGACGAGGCGTGGTACGGCTTTGCGCGTTTTCATCCGGCGTTTCGCCCCACCGCGCTGGAATCGGGTGCAGACTACGCCACCCAGAGCACGCACAAGGTGCTGTCCGCGTTTTCTCAATCGGGAATGATTCATGTGAATGACCCGGATTTCAACGAGCACATCTTCCGGGAAAATTTCAACATGCATACCTCCACGAGTCCGCAGTACAGCATGATCGCTAGTCTGGATGTCGCCCGCAAACAGGCTGTGATGGAGGGCTACAAGCTGCTGTCGCGCACGCTTACCCTCGCGCAGGAACTGCGGGCGCAGATCAACTCGACTGGCGTGTTCCGGGTGCTCGAGCTGGAGGACTTGCTTCCCGAAGAAGTGAGCAAGGACAACGTCAAGCTAGATCCGACCAAAGTCACCGTCGATATCTCGCGCTGTGGCTATACGGTGGAAGATCTCATCGACCACCTATTCGAGCACTTCAACATCCAGGTCGAGAAGTCCACTTTCAATACGCTGTCGTTTCTTCTGACCATCGGCACTACGCGCAGCAAAGTGTCGCGGCTTTACGATGCGCTCATGCGCATCGCCAGGGAAGGTCGTGCGGAGCGCCGCTTGTACCGCACGCCGGAGATCCCCCAGTTCACGTGGTTGAAGTATCTGCCGCGCGACGCCTACTACTGCGGCGGCGAGTTAGCGCCTCTCTTGGACGAACACGAACACGTCGTGCAGAAACTAGCGAACCGCGTGTCCGCCGATCAGATCGTCCCTTATCCGCCCGGTATTCCGGTACTGGTACCCGGCCAGGTCATCACGCAAGAGATCGTGAACTACCTTGCCATGTTGCTGCGCTCACAGAAGCGTGTCGAGTTGCATGGCATCGTCTACGACGGATACATCCCCTGCGTGCGCGTGCTCAAAGCGGCCGAGGAAAAGGGGCTCAAGCGCCTCACGCGCTAGCGTGGTCGTAGTGCCTCATTCTTGACGGCATCGATTTCACCGGCCCGGCGAAACCGCATATAATTCCGTTTTGGCGGCGCAAGCCGCCCTTTGCATTTATAGGCGTCGCGCATGTCGCACATCATGAACACCTACGCGCGCCAACCCGTGGCGTTCGTTCGCGGGGAAGGCTCGTGGTTGTGGGACGAAGCCGGTAAGCGCTATCTCGACGGAGTATGCGGTATCGCGGTCACTAGCCTGGGACACAGCCATCCCAAAGTGGTCGCGGCGATTTGCGACCAAGCGCAGCGGTTGGTCCACACCTCCAACCTTTACCGCATTCTGCGCCAGGAAGAGCTCGCCGAAAGACTGGCGCGTCTGTCGGGCATGGAGGAGGCGTTCTTCTGCAGTTCGGGCGCTGAGGCCAACGAGGCCGCCATCAAACTCGCACGGCTGTACGGACATGGCCGTGGCGTCGACAGCCCCGCGGTCGTCGTCATGGAGAAAGCGTGGCACGGGCGAACCTTGGCCACGCTGTCCGCCACAGGAAGCCGCAAAGCGCAGGCCGGTTTCGAGCCCCTGATGGGCGGCTTCGTGCGTGTGCCCTACAACGATCTCGCGGCCATCGAGCAGGTCGCACACAGCAATCGCAATATCGTCGCCGTGCTGGTGGAAATGCTGCAAGGAGAAGGCGGCGTCAACGTAGCCGACTTGGACTACGTACGGGCGCTGCGCGCGCTATGCTCGGCCCAGGGCTGGCTGTTCATGGTGGACGAGGTGCAGTGCGGCGTCGGCCGAACCGGAACATGGTTCGGATTTCAGCACGCAGGCGTTGCACCTGACGTCATTACCTTGGCAAAAGGCTTGGGATCGGGCGTGCCGATCGGCGCCTGCCTGGGCGCAGGAAGGGCGACGGGCGTATTCGGGCCGGGTAGTCATGGCGCGACATTCGGCGGCGGCCCACTTGCATGCGCGGCCGCCATCGCGACGTTGCAGACTATCGAAGAGGAAGGTCTTCTCGAGCGCTCACAAACAACGAGCGCACGCATCCGCAATCGGCTGCGCGAGCGCTTGGAATCGCTCGCGGCGCTGCGCGAGATTCGCGGCCGCGGCATGATGCTCGGTATCGAGCTGGATCGCGCCTGCAGCAACGTGGTCGATCGCTGCCGCGCGCAGGGTGTGCTGGTCAATGTCACGGCCGACAACGTCGTTCGACTGCTGCCGCCTCTCAACATGAAAGAGGACGAGGCAGATCTGCTGGTCGATACCGTGTGCGCGGCAATCAAGCACCTTATCGCGCAGTAGCTGAAATGGCGCTGCGGCACTTCCTTCAGTTCAAAGACCTCTCCCGCGCCGAATTGCAGTACCTGTTCGCGCGGGCGAGCTGGATCAAGTCGCAGTTCAAGGCGTACAAGCCTTACCATCCGCTCACCGACCGCACGCTTGCTCTCGTATTCGAGAAACAATCGACCCGTACCCGCGTGTCGTTCGAAGCGGGCATGGCGCAAATGGGCGGCAACGTGATCACTCTAAACACCCGCGACACCCAGTTGGGGCGGGGTGAGCCGATCGAGGACGTCGCTCGCGTGATCACACGCATGGTCGACATCGTGATGATTCGCACCTTCGAACAATCTATCATCGAGCGCTTCGCGGCGAACTCGCGTGTGCCGGTAATCAACGGGTTGACCAACGAATTCCATCCTTGTCAAATCCTGGCCGACATCTTCACCTACATCGAGCATCGAGGCTCAATAGCGGGTAGGACCGTGGCGTGGATCGGCGACTCAAACAACGTGTGCAACACCTGGCTGCAAGCGGCTGAGGCCCTCGACTTTCAGGTTAACGTCTCTACTCCACCCGGCTACGAGGTCCAACCCGAGCGAGCAGGTCTAAACGGAACCAATCACTTTCTGCATTTTGCCGACCCTTTGCAGGCAGCGCGCGGCGCGGACCTGGTAACCACCGACGTTTGGACCAGCATGGGTTTCGAACAAGAAGACGGCGAGCGCCGTAGGAATTTCGCCGCGTGGCAGGTCGACGCTAACTTGATGGCCGCGGCGCGAGAGAACGCTCTGTTCATGCACTGTCTGCCGGCGCATCGGGGTGAAGAGGTGGCGGCAGCCGTGATCGACGGCCCGCAGAGTGTAGTATGGGACGAAGCCGAAAACCGGCTGCACGTGCAAAAGGCCTTGCTTGAGTTCTTGCTCTTGGGTGAGGTTTCCGCGTAATCCGCTCGGCACGCATTTTCTTGTGGAGTAGCCCATGTCCGCACGCAAACAGTTAGTCCTCGCATGCTTGTCTATCATGGCGATCGCTGTTTCGACACCGGCGCGCTCGCAGCAAACCGACACCGCGATGATCGCAGACCAAAACGGCTGCAAGCACGTCAACCCGAACCCGCAACCCGAGGAACGACTCACCTGGAGCGGCGGATGCAAAGACGGATTGGCCGAAGGCGAGGGCGTGATCGAATGGTTCCTGGGCGACAAGTTGGTAGAACGCTATGAGGGCGCCTACAAACGCGGTAAGCCCGACGGCAGCGGTGTGCTGGTGTCGACTCAGCAAGGCTACTACCGCTACGAAGGCGACTGGAAGGACGGCGCACCGAACGGCAGCGGAAAAGTCACCCTTCCGGACGGCAGTGTCTATACGGGCCAAGTCAAGGACTGGAAGTTTCACGGCAAGGGCGAGCTCGTCTTGCCGGACGGCTCGAGCCAAGCCGGCAATTGGTCCGACGGCGAGTTGGCGCAGCCGTTGGAGAAATTGTAGAAGACAAGCGCGGCCCGCAGCCTTGAGTTCACTCGGCAGCCACCAATCACATCGTCAGTAAGCGAGAACGCATGAGCAAGATCAAGAAAGTCGTGTTGGCCTATTCCGGCGGATTGGACACGTCGGTCATTCTCAAGTGGTTGCAAGACGTATACAAGTGCGAGGTGGTGACGTTTACCGCCGACATCGGCCAAGGCGAAGAACTCGAACCCGCGCGCAAGAAGGCAAAGCTGTTCGGCGTCAAGGAAATATTCGTGGACGATCTACGCGAGGAATTCGTGCGCGACTTCGTCTACCCCATGTTTCGCGCCAACGCCGTGTACGAAGGCGAATATCTGCTGGGCACCAGTATCGCCCGCCCGCTCATCGCCAAGCGGCAGATCGAGATTGCGCGCAAGGTCAAGGCCGATGCCGTCTCCCACGGCGCTACCGGCAAGGGCAACGATCAGGTCAGGTTCGAACTGGGCTACTACGCGCTCGAGCCCAACATCCGCGTGATAGCGCCGTGGCGCGAGTGGGACCTCACCTCGCGCGAAAAGCTGTTGCGCTACGCCGACAAGCACGGCATTCCGATCGAGGGGAAGAAGAAAAAGGGCGCGGCGCCCTATTCGATGGACGCCAACTTGCTGCACATTTCCTATGAGGGCGGCATCCTCGAAGACCCAAACTTCGAGCCCGAGGAATCCATGTGGCGCATCACGGCCTCGCCCGAGAAGGCGCCCGCCAAGCCGGAATACGTCGAACTCGAATACCGCAAGGGAGACATCGTGGCGGTGAACGGCAAGTCGCTCACCCCCGCACGAGTGCTGACCGAGCTCAACCGCCTAGGCGGCAAACACGGCGTCGGCCGCCTGGACATCGTCGAGAACCGCTACGTGGGCATGAAATCGCGCGGCTGCTATGAAACGCCGGGCGGCAC
>CAZILI010000316.1:0-5052 GCA_964539965.1 uncultured Burkholderiales bacterium
GTCCTCGACCAGCACAGGCGCTTCGCTCGGGCCAGTGCGGGTGACACGTGTGTCGACCTCCCAAGTGAGCCCGATGGTGAGCGTGCGCTCGACCCTGACAAAGGGCGGCAGACTGTCTCCGCCCGCACTAGGACCGGCCTGCGCGCCGGCGTTGCGCGTCAGTTGCAGGCTCTCCCCCGCCTCGCCCGTCTCGCTAAGGCCAGCCAGAGTCCAGCCGTTCAATTGCGCGTCGACCCGGCGTGGTTTGAGCGGCAGCGCGAGCTGTACGCTGTCGCGACGCTCCAGGGTGGATTCGAGCGCCACCTGATGGACACCCTTACTGACTTGCACCCACAAGCCGCCATTCGCATCGCGCAGCAGCGCTGAAGCCGGCGCGCCGTCAAGCAGTACGCGCTCGGGCAACCATTGCTGCGCACCGCCCGGCAGCGGAATCGCGACGTCGGCATCGGCGTGCACCTCCAGGCGCAACTGTAAATCGCCGGGTGCGGCGCTGAGTCTTAGCTTCGCTACTTCGGCGCAATGCGGCAGGCAATCCGGCGCGGCCAACAGCTTGTCGCGCAGCGCACTCAATGTGTCCGGGGTTGGAATCGCCTGCGCATTCGCAGGTGTGGGGAAGCCTGCGCCTGCCAGGATCGCGACCAGCCCCGCGGCCGCGCCGGCCGACGCGCCTCGGGCAGTCATGCTCAGCAGCTTGCCCGCGGCGAGCCGCGTGAACAGCAGCAATAACAAAGCCAGCCGCGCGACCACGAGCACGGCGTTGAGATTGGGAGAGACGAGCCACAGCCGCACGCTCTGCGTGCGCTCGACCGGGCCGCTCCAGTTGAGCGGATACTCGTGCCAGCGCCAATGCGGCAAGCCGGGTCCGGTTTGCACCTTGGCATTCGGGTCGATCTGGCTGAGCGCGACCGCGCGTTTGCGCTGCACGTTCGAGTAGTACTGCCCTCCGGCCGATTGACTCGCTATCTTCTGCGGTGGCTCGCTGGCTTGCGGCATCGCCTTGGACACTGCCCCGTCCTCTTGCGGCCGTGCCGGCTCGGCTTGCGCCTGCTCCTGAGCTTCTTCGGCGATCGGCGCCTGCGCGCTCGCCGGCTGCGCTTGCGGTGGCGGCGGTGGTGTCTCGGCAGGCTGATCGCCCAGGCTTTGCCACGGACGCTCCAGCGCCGGATAGAGCGCTTGCCGGATTTGTTCGACGCTGAAGGGGATCAGCATCAGCACCAGGGCTAGGATCGCAAGCCAGCGCAAGGCGGCGACGGCGCGTTGCGCCTTGCCTTGCGGCAGCACGCGCAGTAGTGCAATCGCAGCGATCAGCACCAGCCAAACCCAAGTGGGCGCGCCGCTCTCGTGATACGACAGCGCCACCGCCGCCAGGGCGAGCGCACCCCATCGCCACCCCAGCAGCTTGCCGCAGGCGAGCGTGATGATGAGCAGCAAAAAGAAATCCGCTAGGGTCCAACGCTCCAGCCAAGAATTAGGCGCGCGATCGGCACCGCTGGCGTGCAGCAATCGCCAGCCGGGGGGCAGGTGCAAGGTGGCGGCGAGCGTGTTGAAGTCGTGCGCCCAGCCGGTCGCGGACAGGCTGCGCAGCCCCGTCTCGATACGCGCGTCGGCCACGATGTTGGCACGCCCGCGGCGCAGTTCCACTCCCGGCACGCCTTTGTCGTCCAGGCGCGTGATGTACTGATCGACGCCGTCCACCGCAACGCGACCCAAGGTTTGCGGCGCAGGCATCTCCAAGCGCCAAGCGCGCGTGATGCTGCCGACGATCTGGTCTTGGATGGCATAACCGCCGCCGTCGAAGTCGAGCCAGATATTGCGCGTGAGCGACAGTTTGTCGGGCGCGGGCTCGGGGTCGCCGCGCTTCGTCTCATTGAGCAGCATGCTCGCGCCGGGCTGCATTTGAAACGCCGGAAATCGCTTCCACTCTTGCGGCAAGGTGGTCTGCTGCGGATCGATCGCGGGCACCCCTTCGACCGTGACGATGCGCAGCGCGTTGCGCGCCTCAAATGCCCATACCTCTTCTGCCGGCGACAGCGCGTCGCTTGCCGCGGGTAAGGTAAGGCTCTTCTGCGGGGTCATGTTGCGCCCCACGGTGGTCACCTCCCAGCGGCCCGGCCGCACTTGCACGCGCAGACGCCCGTTCGGCTCGAAGCGCGCCGGCAGACTGCTCGACAGGGATAAGGGGATGAAGCCGGGCAACAACACGTTCGGCAGCAGGACTTCGCGGCTCTTGCCGGCGGCGATGAGTTCGATGCGCGTCGTTAGGGTCAAGGGAATGTCATCGGTGACCAGCCGAGTCACGCGCACGTCGACTTCTTCAGCACCGCCGTCGCCGAGGTGGCCTTGTTTGAGCCAAAGAAACGCGTCCGAATCGACGTTCGGCACCGCTACCGCGGTTCCGTTGAGGGTGAGCGACACCAACCCGACGCTCGGCGGCAACGGCAGGCTTTCCGGCAACTCGCCCCATTGAAAGGCTCCGGCGATACGGTGCACGCCGGGGGCCAACCGCACGCCGGGGCGCTCGTCCTGCGCGACGACCGGCTGCGGCTTGCCGTCCACCTTGACCTCCTGCGGCCAGTGCTTGGCATCGCCGGGCAAGGCGAGCCACATCGGCGCGAACGTTTCGACCTCGAAGCTGAACGAGCCACCCGCCTCGCCGAGCGCGAGATGCAAGCGCGAGGGCCACAGGCAATGGCGCGCCTCGTTGCTGTTGTAGCTGTAGGGGCATTGCCGCCCGTCCATGCCGTGCAGCGCCCACGGCACCCAACTCTTGAGCGGATCGGGCACGTCAGCCTTGGGCAACGGGGCGGCCGTCGCCGCAAGCGAGGTAAGCAGCAGCAAGCGAAGCAGCGCGCGCAGTGGGCGCGCGAGCGTGGCGGGCATATCGGCCTTCTCCCCTGTTTTCTTGGCCGCAATCATGCCACAGCACAGCGGGCGCGTGGAACCTCGGTGCGTGGGGCGCCGCCGCCGTGCGTAGGGTGCGCCCTGCACACCGAATGGCGGTGGGATGGTGCGTGGGACGCACCCTACGCTCCCTGGACCCACCGCGCCGTAGGGTGCCCCTCGCACAGCGAATCGCGGTGGGATAGTGCGTGGGACGCACCCTACTTTCCTTGGAACCGTTGCGCCGTGGGGTGCGCCCTGCGCACCGAATGGCGTTGGGATGTTGCGGGGTACGCACCCTACGCTCCCTGGACCCACCGCGCCGTAGGGTGCCCCTCGCACAGCGAATCGCGGTGGGATAGTGCGTGGGACGCACCCTACTTTCCTTGGAACCGTTGCGCCGTGGGGTGCGCCCTGCGCACCGAATGGCGTTGGGATGTTGCGGGGTACGCACCCTACGCTCCCCTGGACCCACCGCGCCGTAGGGTGCGCCCTGCGCACCGAGCATACTTTGTCCTCCATTCGTGTTGCTGAACGTTGCAATGGCAAGAACCCATCACTTCCTACGCGTGCCCAACTATCTCCGCCCGCACGCCGCCGGGGCAACCTACTTCTTCACCGTTGTGGTCGAAAGCAGAAGACCGCTTCTCACAGACCATGGCGTTCGAGCTGCTTTGCGGCGGGCCATTGCTGACGTCCGCGCGACACATCCCTTCGAGATCGATGCCTGGGTATTGCTGCCCGATCATCTGCACTGTATTTGGACCTTGCCGGCGAGCGATCACGACTTCTCGGCTCGCTGGGCAATCCTTAAACGACAGGTGAGCCGAGTCTGGGAAAGCGATCACGGCCCGGCAGCCCACTGCCGCCAGTCACATCGCAAACGCGGTGAATTTGGCGTTTGGCAGCGGCGATATTGGGAGCATCGAATCCGAGACGAAGCCGACCTCGCGCGTCATGTCGACTACGTCCACTGGAATCCGGTCAAGCACGGCCACGTCGCCAGAGTGGCCGATTGGCCCTATTCGACGTTTCATCGCTACGCCGCACGTGGGGACTATCCGCTCGACTGGGGTGGAACGGCTTTCCAGAGCGCAGCCGACATGGGTGAGTAGGACAGCGGCGCGTGGGACGCACCCTACGCGATCACGCGATGGATGGCCGTGCCATTGGGTGTGCCCTGCGCACCGAACGACGGTGGAATGGTGCGTGGGACGCACCCTACGCGATCACGCGATGGGTGGCCGTGCCATTGGGTGCGCCCTGCGGACCGAATGACGGTGGGATGTTGCGGGGACGCACCCTACGCTCCCTGGACCCATTGCGCCGTAGGGTGCGCCCTGCGCACCGAACTACACCGCTATAGCCGCTCGATCACCAGCGCAATGCCTTGCCCGACGCCGATGCACATGGCACACAGCGCGTA
This sequence comes from uncultured Burkholderiales bacterium, assembly GCA_964539965.1. Lineage (GTDB taxonomy): Bacteria > Pseudomonadota > Gammaproteobacteria > Burkholderiales > JALYOK01 > CAZILI01. Next base: position 4,307 of record CAZILI010000316.1, read on the forward strand.
GCGACCGCCCTTCTGCTCCAGTTGATACAGCGCGGTGGTTATCAGGCGCGCGCCGCTCGCCCCGAGCGGATGACCGACGGCGATGGCGCCGCCGTTGGCGTTGACGTGCGCGGCGTCGTCGGCGAGCCCGAGGTCGCGCGTCGTCGCGAGCACTTGCGCGGCGAAGGCTTCGTTCAATTCGATCACGTCCATCTGCGCCAAGGTCAAGCCCGCCCGCTGCAGCGCCTTGCGGGAGGCGGGCGCGGGGCCATAGCCCATGATGCGCGGCGCCACACCGGCGGTGGCCATGGCGAGCACGCGCGCCTTAGGCTTGAGATCGTACTGGCGGGCCGCCGCCTCCGATGCGATCAGCAGCGCGCAGGCGCCGTCGTTGACGCCAGAGGCGTTGCCCGCAGTGACCGTTCCGTTTTCCTTCACCACCCCCTTGAGCTTCGCCAGCGCTTCCAGGGTGGTCTCGCGCGGGTGCTCGTCGCGGTCGACCACGAGCGGATCTCCCTTCTTCTGCGCGATTTGCACCGGCGTGATTTCGTGCCGGAAGAAGCCTTCGGCGTAGGCTCGGGCGTAGCGCTGTTGGCTGCGCAGAGCATATGCATCCTGATCGGCGCGCGCGATCTTGAACTCTTCAGCGACGTTCTCCGCCGTCTCCGGCATGGAATCGATGCCGTACTTCGCTTTCATGAGCGGATTCACGAACCGCCAGCCAATGGTCGTATCTTCGATCTTGGCGCTGCGCGAGAACGCGGTAT
>CAZILI010000317.1:0-1359 GCA_964539965.1 uncultured Burkholderiales bacterium
GATCGAACTGCTGCGGGCGGATCAACTCGCGCGCCTCACCTTCGCGCCTTGAGTAGGGCACGCCGCGCAGCAGCGCGATCGGCACGCCCTCGGCTCCTTGTCCCATCACCAGCGAGGCGGCGGCGGCAAGCTCGTCGGCAAAGCCGACTTGTGTGATCTTGAGCGGGCGTCCGAACAAGTCGGGCTCGCCGCGCAAGTCGAGCAACGCGGGCACACCGGCGGCGCCGAGCGCCACACCCACGGTGCCTTGCCGCCAGGCTCGGCCATGGCTGTCGCTCACGATCACGGCCACCTCCGCGCCGGTCTGGCGCCGCAGCGCCTCTCGCAGCTCGGCGCACGAAGTGTCCGGGTCGAGCGGCAGCAGCAACGCGTGACTATCTTCTTCGCCCTGTTCGAGATTGGACAAGTCGATGCCGGCGTTCGCCATGACGAAACCGGAGCGATGCACGACGACGATGACGTCGCGTCGGTAGCGCAGCACCGCGCTCGATTCGCGCAGAATCAACTCGATGAGCCGCGCGTCCTTCGCCACCACGCGTGCGAGCTCGAGCGCGCGCGCCGAAGGCGTCACGGTCGCCAGCTCGACGGCGCGTCCCTCGCTCTTGGAGACGATCTTCTGCGCCACTACCAGCACGTCGCGATCCTGCAAGCGCTCGCCTGTCGTCGCCAGCGCCTCGAGCGTCAAGCGCGCCAGATCGTCGCCCGCGCGCACGCGCGGCACACCGCGCAAGCCCACTACGCGCAGCTCGCGCGTGTGCGCCGCTTGGCGCAAACCGGGGTCAGCTTGCGGCGCGTTCACGGCGCGTCCACCCCCGTGATTCGGATACCCGCGCCGGCGACCTTGTAGCGCGAGTTGATGGAAATCAAGATCGAGGTCAGGGCTTCGGCGGCGGCCGAGTTGGCGATCGGACCGGCGTGAAACGCGCGTAGGCCGATCGCGCGCGCCAGTTCGATAACCCGCTCGCGCGCGCTTACATCGTCACCGCACACCAACACGTCGCAATCGACCGCGTGATCGAGATCCTGCAAGTGCTGCGCCGACACGTTCTGAAATGCCGACACCACACGCACGCTCTCACCCAGCCAAGCCTGCATCGCCGCCACCGCCGAGCCGCCCTCGGGCAGTTGCACGCGCGCCACTTTGGGCGGCACCAAGGGCACCGTGGTATCGATGAGGATCTTGCCCGCCAAGGCCGCGCGCACCTCTTGCACGCTCGCGCGCTGCGCGGCGTACGGCACCGTCAGCACGACCACCTCCGCTTGTGCGGCGGCTCCCGCATTGCTGTCATGGCGAATCGCCTGCCGCCCGAGGCGCTGGTTGAGGGCATCACACACGGCGCTCGCCTTGTCCGGGCTGCG
>CAZILI010000317.1:1369-1667 GCA_964539965.1 uncultured Burkholderiales bacterium
GATCACCACCGCATAGCCGGCGTGCGCCCAGCGCAAGGCAAGGCCGCGTCCCTCGTTGCCGGTCCCGCCCAAGACGGCGATCACGCCCGCCGGAGGACTCATGCGCTGCGCGCTCCGGCCGCCGCGAGAGCGTGCTGCGCCGCTTGGCCGTCGCGGGCCCGCTTTTGCGCAGGCGTCAGAGTGACCGGCGCGAGCGCTGCCGCCCGGTAGGAACACTCTCGCCGCTCGGCCGCAACCGCGGCGTACAGCGTCGTGCGCTGTTGCGGCTCGCGCCCGGCGTCACGGATGAGCGCCTCCA
>CAZILI010000317.1:1677-5048 GCA_964539965.1 uncultured Burkholderiales bacterium
GCCGAGGTCGTTCGCCCCCGCGTTCAAGCAGGCCAGCGCCCCGGCGCGACCGAGTTTCACCCAAGAAGTCTGAATATGAGGAATCAGAGGATGCAGCGCCAGGCGCGCGACCGCGTGCATGAGCAAGGTCTCGCGAAACGTGGGTCCCTTGCGCGCTTGGCCGCGCAGATACAGCGGCGCCTCCATGTGCACGAAGTGTAACGTCACGAACTCGGTGAAGCCGCCGCTGCGCGCTTGCAGTGCGCGGATGCGCAGCAGATGGCGTGCCCAATGCACCGGCGCGTCGACGTGGCCGAACATGATGGTCGCCGTCGTGCGCAGTCCGACGCGGTGCGCCGCTTCGACCACGTCGAGCCAGGCCTGCGTGCTTAGCTTGTCGGGACAAATGATCGCCCGAACTTCATCGTCCAAGATTTCCGCCGCCGTACCCGGCAAGGTGCCGAGCCCGGCCTGGCGCAGCTCGTGCAAGAAATGCTCGACCGGCATTCCCAAGCTCGCCGCGCCTTGTGCGATCTCCAGCGGCGAAAAAGCGTGGAGGTGCAAGTCGGGAAGCGCGGCCTTGAGTGCGCGCGTCAGCTTGAGATAGGTCTCGCCGGTGTAGTCGGGATGGATGCCGCCTTGCATGCACACTTCGGTTGCGCCGCGCTGCCAAGCCTCGCGCGCGCGCCGCTCGATCTCGGCGAGATCAAGGTCGTAGGCCGCGCCGCGCAAGCGCTCGCTCGAGCCCTTGGAGAAAGCGCAGAAGCGGCATTTGAAGTAACACACATTGGTGTAGTTGATGTTGCGGTTGACCACGTAGCGCACCACATCGCCCACGCTAGAGCGCCGCAGCGTATCGGCTGCCTCGCACACGCGCCGTACATCCTCGCCGCGCACGTCGAACAGCGCGACGATTTCCTCCTGCGACAGGCCTTCGCCTCGTTGCGCGCGCTCGAGGATCGCCTCGAGCGCCGCGCCACCGCGCCGCCCGCTCGCGATCGCCGGGCGAGGCGGGTCGAGCGGCAGGCCGGGCGACCAACCGTCGTTGCGTGCATAGCCGTGCGCGTCGATCGCGCGCAACACCCGCGGGGCGAGCGCCGGGTCGAACCAACGCGCGCTTTGCAAGCAATAGCGCGGATAGGCGGCGAGACGCTCGGTCAACACCTTGCCGGCCGCTTGCGTGTGCGCGCGCAAGGCCTCGATCTGCGGCCAGGGCGCCTCGGGATTCACGTGATCGGGGGTCACCGGCGACACGCCGCCCCAATCGTCGATGCCGGCCGCCAGCAGCGCGGGATACTCCTCGCCGCTCAAGTTCGGCGGCGCCTGAATGCTCATGTCCGGACCAAGGATGAGCCGTGCCATGGCGATGGTCCACATCAGGTCGGCGAGATCGGGCTCTTGCGCGCGCGCCATCTTGGTCGCCGTCTTGGCGCGGAAGTTCTGCACGATCACTTCTTGGATGTGCCCGAATGCCTCGTGCAGCGCACGGATGGCGAGCAGCGAATCGATGCGCTCGGCGCGGGTCTCGCCGATACCGATGAGAATTCCCGTCGTGAAGGGCACGCTCAACTCGCCGGCATGCCGCAGCACGGCAAGCCGCAGGGCAGGATCCTTGTCAGGCGAGCCGTGGTGCGCTTCGCCCTTCTCGCATAGGCGCGGCGAGACGTTTTCCAGCATGATGCCTTGCGAGATCGACACCCCCCGCAGACGCGCAATCTCCGCCGCCGACATGACGCCGGGATTGACGTGGGGCAACAAGCCGGTTTCCTTCAGCACCAGCTCGCACATCGCGGCGAGGTAAGCGATGGTCGAGTCGTAGCCGAGCCGATGCAGCTCCTCGCGCGCGGCGCGATAGCGCAGCTCGGGCTTGTCGCCGAGGGTGAACAGCGCTTCATGACAGCCCGCGCGCTCGCCTGCACGCGCGATGTCGAGCACTTGCTCGGGCGACAGATAGGCCGGCGTGCCCGCGCGCGGCACCTGCGCGAAGGTGCAGTAGTGACACACGTCGCGGCACAGATGGGTGAGCGGGATGAATACCTTGCGCGAGTACGACATCCGCGCGCCGTGGCCCGCGTCGCGCACGCGCACCGCCTCTTGCATGAGCCGGTCCAGCGGAGCGAGGCCGAGCGCATGCGCGTCGGCGTCATCCGGCCTCCGCCAGGGTGCGCAGGGCGCTGGCATGGTTGGTGTTATCTCCCTCGCGGCAGTGATTCGATTCACGTCAGCGCCGCTTGCGGCGGCGGCACCGCCGTCTCACGCAGCACGGCTTCCGGCGTGCGATAGCGCTCGGCCATTTCGCGCTCTTGCGGCGTCTTCAATTGCGCCTGCATGTAGGCGCCCAAATGGCGTGCTCGCGCGATGATTGTAGCGCCGAACGCGCAGCGCTTCGCCTCGAACTGCGCCAACGCGGCGGCCAAGTCGCCGGGCGCGCTCGCCAGCGCGTCGATGAGAGCGATCGCATCGCCCGCCGCCTTGGTGACGCCCATCCCGACGTGCGGCCGCGCGGTAAACGCCGCGTCGCCGATCATCGCCACGCGATCGAACACGATGCGCGGCGATTCCACGTCGTAGATGGGTTGGAAAAAGATCGGATCGGTGCGGCTCACCACGTCGGCGAGTTGCGGCGCGAGCAAGCTCTGCGCCTCGTGCCGCACCTGCGCGATGACGGACCTGCGAATGAGCGGCGGCGCGATGGTGATCTCATGGCGCTGGCCGTTTTCGTCGGTCAGCAAATCGGGCAGCGCGCCCTCTTCCTCGACCGGGCGGTACCAGACAAAGTTGCAGCGGCGCTTTCCGGGCTCGGTCGTGTTGTTGGCGCCCGCTACGGGATAGGCCACCATCTGCTCACCCTTCGGCAAGCAAAAGCTGAATTTCTCGAACACCGCACGCGTGCGCGGCGTGAGCGATGCCTCTTCCAGCAACCCGCGCCAGGCGACATAACCGGCGTACACCGGCTTCACTTCGGGCAGATATTGCGCGCGCACACTGGAGCGCAGGCCGTCGGCCGCGATCAGCAAATCCGCGCTCGCGCGCTCGCCGTTTTCGAATACCGCGGTCACTTGCGCCGCGTCTTGCTCGATGCGAGCGAGCGAATAGCCCTGATGATAGCGCTCGCCGGGGAGGCGATCGCGCAGCAACCGGTACACGCGGCCCCACGAGGTCATGATCTGCGGCAGGGCGAGTTCGCACGCGACCGCTCCGGCGCGATCCAGCACGATGCGAGTCTGCACTTGTACGCCGAAACTCGCATCGATCTCGATCCCGCAGCGCTGCAACGCGCGATGCAGATCGTCGAGAGAGGCTATGCCGGCCCCGCGCCCGGCCAATTCATCCGGCACGCGCACGAACACTGCCACCTCGTCCGGCCGGTAGCCTTCGCCGATGCGTGCGGC
>CAZILI010000318.1:0-3190 GCA_964539965.1 uncultured Burkholderiales bacterium
AAGGTGAGGGTGGTGAACGTCGTGGATTTGATGACGCTCCAGCCTAAGGAGGAGCACCCGCACGGGCTTGCCGACCGAGAGTTCGACGGCTTGTTCACCACCGACAAGCCGATCGTCTTTGCTTATCACGGCTATCCGTGGCTCATTCACCGGCTCACCTACCGCCGCACCAATCATCACAACCTGCACGTGCGCGGCTACAAGGAAGAAGGCACGACCACGACGCCGTTCGACATGGCCGTGCGCAATGACCTCGACCGCTTCCATCTCGTGACCGACGTGATCGACCGCGTGCCCGAGCTCGGCTACAAGGCGGCCTACTTAAGGCAGCAGATGCGCGACAAGCTCATCGAGCACCGTCACTACATCGAGCGTCACGGTCAAGACATGCCTGAAATACTCGCATGGAAGTGGCCCGTCGCTTCAAGAAGGCCGGCATGAGTGCGCTGCCCGGTAACCCGCTGCGCCGCCTTGCGTCGCTCGGCCAGAGTATCTGGCTCGACTACATTGCGCGCGCGCTGCTCGTAGGTGGCGAGCTCGAGCGTCTGATCCGCGAAGACGGCATCAGTGGGGTCACCTCCAACCCGGCGATCTTCGAGAAAGCGATTGGTGGGCATAGCGACTATGACCCGGAGATCAAGGCCCTGGCGCGACGCGGGGTCAGTGCGCCGGAGATCTACGAGGCACTGGTAGTCGAAGACGTATATCGCGCTGCGGACCTGCTGCGGGATGTGTACGAGGCGAGCGGCCGGCATGACGGTTACGTGAGCCTCGAGGTCTCGCCGTTGCTCGCGCACGACACTGAGGCGACGCTCGCCGAGGCGCGGCGGTTATGGGCACGTGTGGCACGACCGAATCTCATGATCAAAGTGCCGGCGACGCGCGCGGGCTTACCCGCGATCCGCCGGCTGATCACCGAGGGCATCAACGTCAACGTGACGTTGCTTTTCAGCGTGGCGCGCTACCTCGAAGTGGCGCGGGCCTATCTCGCGGGTCTCGCGGATCGGCAGACGGCCGGCGACGCGCTCAGCGGCGTGGCGTCGGTAGCGAGCGTTTTCCTGAGCCGCATCGACACGCTGGTCGACGCCAAGCTCGATCGGATGAGTGCGCCCACACTGCGCGGCCAGGCGGCGATTGCCTGCGCGCGCCTTGCCTATCAGCAGTACCGGGCGCTTACGCAGAGCACGTCCTGGCAGCGCTTGGCAGCGCACGGGGCGCACCCACAACGTTTGCTATGGGCGTCGACCTCCGCCAAGGATCCGGTCTATAGCGACGTGAAATATGTCGAAGCACTGATCGGCCCCGATACTGTCAACACGCTACCGCCCGAGACAGTAGCTGCCTATCGCGAACATGGCAACCCCACCGTGCGGCTGGACGAAGAACTGGCGGCGGCGCACGCATTGTCCGGGAAGCTAGCCGCGTTGGGCATTGATCTAGAGGCGGTGGGCGAGGAGCTTGAGCGCCAAGGCGTGCAGAAATTCATTGAACCGTACGAGCGGCTCATCGCTATCCTTACGCGGCGCGGGCAGGAGCTCGCTGCCTGAGGACACTTCCATGCTCGACGAATTCATTCACGAACCGCGCGTTGCTTACTTCTCGATGGAGATTGCACTGCGCAACGAAATACCGACATACTCCGGCGGTCTCGGTGTTCTGGCCGGCGACACATTGCGTGCGGCTGCGGACGTGTCGTTGCCGCTGGTGGCGGTGAGCCTGGTGAGCCGAGCCGGTTACTTCCGCCAGGAGATTGACATCCAGGGCCGACAAGTCGAACACCCGGCGCCCTGGGATCCGGCCCGCTTCGCGCAGCCGCTCGATGCCAAGATCGCCGTGCCGATCGAGGGCCGAGCGGTGTGGATGAGCGCATGGTTGTACGTGCACGAAGGTCAGCTGGGCGGGCGCCAGCCCGTGCTGCTGCTCGACACCGACTTGGACGAGAACCGGCACGACGACCGCGAGCTCACCCACTACCTCTATGGCGGCGACGAAACCTACCGCTTCAAGCAGGAGGTCGTACTCGGTATCGGCGGGGTGCGCCTGTTGCAGGCGCTTGGTTTCAGAATTCGCCAATACCACATGAATGAGGGGCATTCCGCGCTGCTCGGCCTCGAACTGCTGCGACGCTACCGCTATCCCGCCGAGGACCTACGCCCTGGTGAGTGGCCCTATGACATCCCGCGGGTGCGCGAGCTGTGCAACTTCACCACGCACACGCCAGTCGAAGCTGGTCACGACCGTTTCTCCTACGCGCTGGTACAGCGCGTGCTCGGCAACGTCGTCGACGTCGAGATGACGAAACGCCTGGCGGTGGCAGCCGACGTAAAGCGCAGTCGCCTGACGACCGACGAGAGTTTCGTTGACCTGGCGACGTTCAAGCGTTTGGCGGGCGAGGACAGTCTCAACATGACGCGGCTCGCGCTCAACTTGAGCGAGTATGTAAACGGCGTGGCTAAACGCCACGCCGAAACATCGAAGACGATGTTTCCTGGCTACCAGGTGCACGCCGTGACGAACGGCGTGCACCCGTTCACTTGGACGAGCGAAGCCTTCCGTAGGCTCTACGATCGGTATGTCCCGAGCTGGTGCCACGAGCCCGAGTTGCTCACGCGTGCCGACTGCTGCATCCCCGACGCCGCCATCTGGGAGGCGCACCAGCAGGCCAAGCAAACCCTCATAGACCGGGTACGCGCACTTACATCCGTCAATTTGCACCCGAAGGTGCCGATCCTCGGTTTCGCGCGACGCATGACGGCGTACAAGCGTCCCGATCTGTTGTTCGCCGATCTGGAGCGCCTGAAAGCCATCGCCCAGCGGCACTCGTTCCAAGTCGTGCTCGCCGGCAAGGCCCATCCGCGCGACGACGGCGGTAAGCGGTTGATCGAGCAGTTGCACGCCCACGCGCGCGCGCTCGAAGGGGTCGTGTCGGTTGTCTATCTTCCCGACTACGACATGGATAACGCCCGGTCGCTTGTAGGCGGGGCGGACATCTGGCTCAACACACCGCTGCGCCCGCTCGAGGCCTCCGGCACCAGCGGTATGAAGGCGGCATTCAACGGCGTGCCGAGCCTGTCGGTGCTCGATGGCTGGTGGGTGGAGGGCTGCATCGAAGGGGTGACCGGCTGGGCGATTGGCAATGCGGCGGGTGCGAATGATGGCGATGCGCGCGCCCTCTACGACAAGCTCGAAC
>CAZILI010000318.1:3200-5047 GCA_964539965.1 uncultured Burkholderiales bacterium
AGTGGTACTGCCGCTTTACTACGGCTACACCTACGAACCGGGCGGCTGGATCAAGGTGATGAGGGGCGCGATCAGCAAGAACGCGTCCTACTTCAACAGCCACCGCATGATGCGCCGCTACGCGACCGAGGCGTACACCCGGTGAACGGCGGCGCCATCAAGAACGAAAGACATCGACGTTTGCCGGTCGGGTTTGACCGCTCGACAGCGTGGACGTATCCGTCCTTGAGCCACCAACGGCAGGCAGACATGCCAGGGATCTCGATCGCGGAGACTATGTGGAACTACGATACACGCATTCGAACAACGTTGACATTTATGGAGGTTGAACCATGCATTATGACGCTTGGGGTTTCTGGGGAATGCATTTCTTCTGGTGGCTGTTTTGGATCGCCGTCATTGTGGCGTTGTTCTCGCTGTTTACGCCGGTGCCGCGCGGGCGGCGCCGCGAGACACCGCTCGAAGTGTTGCGGCGTCGTTATGCCGCAGGCGAAATCTCGTCTGAGGAGTACGACGAGCGTAAGAAGAAGCTCGATGACGCCGTCGCACTTCGCGAGTAACAACGCACGTGCGTCGGAGCTCGAGAATGTGGCGACATGCAACGGTTGCTCCTTCCATCCGTGCGTCGGCAGGGGGCTCGTCACCGCGGTGGCGTTCGCAGTCCCCTGCTCACCGTGTCCTAACCGATAGGCAAGCGTCATGCTGAACTTCATGCGCGTTACCGCCAAAGATCGATGCGCGCCATACTGATGAACCAAGCCGATACGACCCGGGCCGACACACGGAGCCTCGGCCTCCTGGCTGCGGCCATGTTCACCGTGGCGCTGGGCTACGGCGCCATCTTACCCACGCTGCCCGTTATGTTGGAGCGATTATTCGAGAACGCGCCCAGTGAGCGCGTCGCCGCACATACAGGGCTCATCAGCGGCACGTATATGTTCGCGATTTTCGTGTTCGCACCGCTCTGGGGACGCATCTCTGATCGCGCCGGTCGGAAAGCCGTCATTCTTGCCGGGCTGGGCGGTTACTTAGTAACGCTGACAATTTTCGGATTGGCCGAAAGTTTATGGGCGATATACGCTACGAGGGCGTTGGCTGGCGCATTCGTCTCCGCGGTCCTGCCCGTGAGTTCGGCCTACGTCAGCGACACTGGGAGCGAGGAGCAGCGCGCACGGCGCCTCGCTGGATTGGGGGCCGCAAATCTACTCGGATTTCTGGTGGGCCCCGCGGTCAGTAGTTGGGCGTTTGATCTTGCGAAAACCGCGCTGATGGGCATCGATGCCCACACACTTTCCATGGTTCCGCTGTATGTAACGGCGGCTCTGAGCGTGCCAGTCTGGCTGGGCATGGTATTTCACCTGGGGGAGCTATCACACGGCGGGGTGCCGAGTCGAAACAGCGCGGCGGTCCCTACACGTGACACGAGGAAATCGCTCTTCGTTTTGCTTGCCGCCAATCTGTTGGTGACCTACGCGCTCGGAAGCTTCGAAGTCAGCATCGCCCTGCAAGGCCGACAAAACCTGGGTCTCGACCCTTACCGAGTCGGCATCATGTTCATGGAATGCAGCCTGATCATGGTGGTAGTGCAGGTGCTGATCTTCTGCTTTCCTGTACTGAAGCGCTTATCCGAAACGCTCGTATTGTTGTTTGGATTTCTCGCGCTGGCGGCGGGTTTTCTGGTGCTGCCGATGGTCACGGGCTTTGGCGCCATGCTTCTCGTGGTCGCACTCATTGCCGGAGGCTCGGGGTTCTTGCTGCCCTTTCTTACTTACCGGTTTTCATTTAGTGCGGCGCTTGGCCTCGGTACAACTTTAGGGTTGCAGACGGCGATCGGGAGTCTGGGCCAG
>CAZILI010000319.1:0-1227 GCA_964539965.1 uncultured Burkholderiales bacterium
ATGGGTACGGCCGGGAGTAAGCGCGGAGCGAACACGCTGCCGGAGAAGGCGTTTCGGTCTATCATGGCGAGCTTTCCCCACGTTGCGGTCATCAATCTATGTTCGTCGATCAATCCGCCCATCAACCCTTGCGCGCCGCCGTGCGCGATCTGTGCCTGCGCTTCACCGCCGACTATTGGCGCGAAGTGGACGCAGCGCACGGCTATCCCGAGGCGTTCGTGCGCGCGCTGACCGAGGCGGGCTGGCTCGCCGCCCTCATTCCGGAACAGTACGGCGGCTCGGGTCTGGGCATCACCGAGGCCTCGGTGATCCTGGAAGAGGTCAACCATTGCGGCGGCAATTCCGGCGCGTGCCACGCGCAGATGTATGTGATGGGCACCTTGCTGCGCCACGGCTCGGCCGCGCAGAAGCAGCGCTACTTGCCCGACATCGCGCGCGGCGCATTGCGGCTGCAGTCCTTCGCGGTCACCGAGCCGAGCACGGGCTCGGACACGACCAAGCTCAAGACGGTGGCGGTCCGCCGCGGCGAGCGCTATGTCGTCAACGGGCAAAAGGTGTGGACCTCGCGCGTGCAGCATTCCGATCTCATGCTGCTGCTCGCGCGCACCACCCCGCTCGCTGAGGTGAAGAAGAAGTCCGACGGGCTATCGGTGTTCCTGGTCGACTTGCGTGAAGCCGTCGGTAAGGGCATGACGGTGAAGCCGATCCGCAACATGGTGAATCACGAGACCAACGAAGTGTTCTTCGATGATCTCGAGGTGCCGGCCGAGAATTTGATCGGTGAAGAGGGCAAGGGGTTTCGCTACATCCTGGACGGTATGAACGCCGAGCGCATCCTGATCGCGGCCGAGTGCGTGGGCGACGGCCGCTGGTTCATCGAGAAAGTCACCCGCTACGCGCAAGAGCGGATCGTGTTCGATCGGCCGATCGGACAGAACCAAGGAGTGCAGTTTCCCATCGCGCGCGCCTACGTGAACGTCGAAGCGGCCAATCTGATGCGCTTTCGCGCGGCCCAGTTGTTCGACTCAGGGGCGCCGTGCGGCGCCGAAGCGAACATGGCCAAACTGCTGGCGGCCGACGCGTCGTGGGAGGCGGCCAACGTTTGTCTGCAGAGTCATGGCGGTTTCGGCTTCGCCGCCGAATACGATGTCGAGCGCAAGTTCCGCGAGACGCGGCTGTATCAGGTTGCGCCGATCTCCACCAACATGATCCTGTCCTACGTGGCCG
>CAZILI010000319.1:1237-5029 GCA_964539965.1 uncultured Burkholderiales bacterium
TGGCCGAGCACGTGCTCGGCCTGCCGCGATCTTACTAATCGCTCGCTAGCGCCCGGCGGCGAACCCCAGCAGCAAGGCGTCGACCAGTTTGCGCGCGTAGGCGCGATCGAGCTTGCCATGCCGGTTGAGCAGCCGATACCACACCGGCCCGAAGATCAAGTCCATCATGAGTTCGAAGTCCGCGTCGGGACGCAACTCGCCGCGCGCTTGCGCCGATTCGAAGATGCGGCGTATGGATTGACGCCGCTTGACGATGAATACGTCGCGTAGGAGCGAGGCGAAGTCGCCGTCGCGCGCGGCATCCCCCATCAGCCCCCTCATGATCGGGCCGGAGTTCTTGCTGAGGCGGCTGAAGGCGGTGGTGAGAAAGGCTTCCAAGTCAGCGCGCAGGGTGCCGCGATCCGGGATGGGGACTTGGGTCTCGACGTGCTTGGCGTAGGCTTCGAGGATCAGCTCGGGCTTGGAGTTCCAGCGGCGATAGATGGTTTGCTTGCCGACTTTGGCCTGCCGCGCCACCCCCTCGATCGTAATGCCGTCGTAGCCTTCGCTCTCGAGCAACCCAAGGACGGCATCCAGTATGGTGGCGTGACACACCGGGCTGCGCGGACGGCCGCGCCCGGGGGCGCTCGGCGCCAGTTCACGCAAGACTTCGCTCTTTGCCACGGCTACTTGCCCTCCCAGCGCTTTACAATACGGTCCGTCTCGTTTTGTGTTATTATGATACTTAGCGTCTCGTAAATTTGCAACACAAGCCGGCGTGCGGCGGTGGAGCGTTAGCCAAAACAAGCAGCGCGCTACGGTAGTACAGGAGAGGAAGTCTATGTGGATCGTCAAACTGGCGCTGCGCCGTCCTTACACGTTCGTGGTGATGGCGCTGCTCATCATGATTCTCGGCGTGATGGCGTATCGCGACACGCCGACCGACATCTTCCCGCAGATCAGGATTCCGGTCGTGGCGCTGGTGTGGCAATACCAAGGCATCCCTCCCGCCCAGTTCGAGAAGTACATCACCACCTTCAGCGAATTCACCGTCTCCTCGGGCATTAATGACGTCAAGGCGATCGAGTCGCACACCGTCAACGGGGCCTGCATCATCAAGATCTTTTTTCAGCCCAACGTCGATATCAACGGAGCGCTGGCGCAGATCACCGCGCTCTCCCAAATCATCTTGCGCCGCATGCCGCTGGGCACGACGCCGCCGTTCGTGTTCAAGTACGACGCCTCCAGCGTGCCGATTTTGCAATTGGCGCTGGCGAGCAACAAGCTATCCGAGCAGCAGCTATACGACACCGGCTTGTACAAAGTGCGCACCGCGATCGCTCCGGTGCGCGGCTCGCGCTTGCCTTTGCCCTACGGCGGCAAGCCGCGCCAGATTCAAGTAGACGCCGATCCGCAGGCCATGGTGGCCAAGGGTGTGACGGCGACCGACATCAACAACGCCATCTCGGCGCAGAACATGAATCTCCCGACCGGCGCGGTGAAGATCGGTGCCACCGACTACATCGTGGGGCTGAACAGCAACCCGCAGACGGTCGAGGAGATGAACGATATCCCGATCAAGCAACAGCCCAACGGCTCCTGGGTGTACTTGCGCGACGTCGCCAACGTGCGCGACGGCTTCGGCGTGCAGAGCAACATCGTGCGCGACGAGGGCCGGCGCTCCGCGCTGCTGACCGTGTTGAAAGCGGGCTCGGCCTCTACCCTTGAGGTGGTCGACGGCGTGAAGAACGCCATGATCGGGCTGCGCGCCGCGATACCCGATGTCGAGATCAAGGAGCTGTTCGATCAGTCTATCTTCGTCAAGGCGGCGATCGACGGCGTGCTGCTGGAAGGCCTGATCGCCGCGTGTTTGACCGCGCTCATGATTCTGCTGTTTTTGGGAAGCTGGCGCTCGACCTTCATCGTTGCGGTGTCGATTCCGCTGTCGATCTTGACTTCGCTGTTCATACTTTACTTGACCGGCGAGACGCTCAACATCATGACCCTCGGCGGATTGGCGTTGGCGGTGGGTATCTTGGTCGACGACGCCACGGTGGCGGTCGAGAACATCCACCGCTACTTCGAGATGGGCCATCCGCTCGAGGAGTCGATCATCGAAGGCTCGCAGCAGATCGCCGTGCCGGCGTTCGTATCGACCTTGGCGATATGTATTGTGTTCGTGTCGGTCGTGTTCTTGACCGGTCCGGCCAAGTTTTTGTTCACCCCGCTCGCGCTGGCGGTGGTGTACGCGATGCTGGCCTCCTACGTGCTGTCGCGGACCTTGGTGCCGGTGATGGTGAAGTATTTGCTGCGCGGCGAGCATGCTGCACACGGCGAAGAGCGCAAGGCCACACTCAACCCGTTCGCGCTGTTCTTCCGCGCCTTCGAGCATGGCTTCGAGGCGTTCCGCAGCGGCTATACGAATGTGCTCAACTGGGGCCTGCATCATCGCTTCGGCATCTTCGCGGTGTTCGGCGCGGTCGGCGTAGTGAGCCTGATGATCTTGCCGGCGGTGGGTCGCGACTTCTTTCCCTCGGTAGACGCCGGCCAGATCCGCATGCACGTGACGGTCCCGCCGGGCACGCGGTTGGAGGAAACCGAGCTTGTATTCGGCAAGATCGAGAACGCGATCCGCGAAATCATCCCAGATAGCGATCGCAAGCAGATACTCGATAACATCGGCCTGCCGCAGGCGGTGAACATGGCGTTCACCGACACGCCCACTATCAGCTCGGCGGACGGCGAAATACTGATCTCGCTGCACGAGCATCATGAAATCGGCACCCGCGAATACATCCGCCGCCTGCGCGAGGAATTGCCCAAACGCTTTCCGAACGTCGACTTTTTCTTCCAGCCGGCCGACATCGTCAACCAGATTCTCAATTTCGGCCTGCCCGCGCCGATCGACCTGCAAGTGATCGGCGGCAATCCGCTGGTGCCCAAGATCGCCAAAGAGGTCAAAGAGAAGGTTGCCGCTATCCCGGGCGCCGTGGACGTGCGCATGCATCAAATCACCAACGGCCCGGCGTTGCAGATCAACGTCGACCGCCAGCGCGCCGCCGAACTCGGCATGACGCAGCGCGAAGTGGCCAACAACGTGTTGACGGCGTTGTCGTCGAGCGCAGTGATCAACTTCAACCTATGGCCGGATCCCAAGTCCGGCGTGCAATATCCGGTCGCGGTGCAAACGCCGCAGTACCTGCTCGACTCGATCGAAGACGTGATGAACACCAATCTGCCCGGCCGCGGCCAGACGGGTGGGCAGTTGCTGTCCAACATGGCCTCGATCGAGCGCAGAGAGACGCCGCTCGTCATCAGCCACAACAATGTGCAGCCCACGTTCGATATCTTCGCCAACGTGCAGGGCACCGATTTGGGGACGGTCGCCGTCGAGGTCGACAAGATCATCGCCGAGTACTGTCCGCCGCCGCCCAGCGCGATGAGCAAATGGTTCGGCGGCTGGTTCAAAGGCTCCGCCGGCACGGCCACACCGGGCAAGGACGCGCCGGCCGAAGCCAAGAAGAAAGACGTCAATCCGATTTGCGCGAACCTGCCGCCCGGGGTGCGCATGGAAGTGCGCGGCCAGATGGAGAGCATGAAGTCTGCCTTTACCAATCTCGCCTGGGGCATCTTGTTCGCCGCCTTGCTGGTGTACTTCATCATGGTGGTGAACTTCCAGTCCTGGACCGATCCGTTCATCATCATCACCGCGTTGCCTGGCGCGCTATGCGGCATCGTGTGGTTGCTGTTCTTGACTCACACGACCTTCAGCGTGCCCTCGCTGATGGGCACCATCATGAGCGTGGGTGTGGA